>NZ_JBSXOP010000045.1:0-68497 GCF_056859535.1 Marinobacter sp. L-46 | reverse complement strand
ATCAAAGACTATCTGAAGACTTACAACGAAGACCCGAAGCCCTTTGAATGGCATAAATCTGCCGACCAGATTATTGAGTCAATCGCCAGATTATCAGACAAGCTCAATAAGTAAGCGGACTTTTGTTAAGGGACACTAGTGCAGCGATATCATCGGGGCGACGAGTTGTGTGCTGCAGAGCTTCGGCGAGTGGAGGCGTACGCGGAAACCTTCCGGCAGCGGTTGGCGGATCTGAGCTGGTTTATGAAATGCCTGAATGAACCAATTGCGAGGCAAGCCAACCGGGAAGATGAGTGCACCGGTCACTTCTGGGAGAGTCGATTCAAATCCCAGGCGCTGGACACCGAAGAGGCCCTTCTCTCCTGCATGGTCTATGTCGACCTGAATCCCATCCGCGCCGCCATGGCAGAGACACCGGAGACTTCCGACCACACCAGCATCAAAGAACGCATTCATCCTACCTTCGATCTGGCGGAAGCCATTGCACGGCAAACGGAACAGCAAGCGTTGAATGATTTTTCGGTACCGTTAAAACCGCTGCTGGGTTTTGAAGGCGTGATTCGAAACGGCTTCCAGCGAGGCATCCTGTTCAGCTTTGCAGATTACCTGGAACTGGTGGATTGCACCGGGCGGATCAGCCGGAGTGACAAACGCGGCTGTATTGACGAAAGCGCGCTGCCGATTCTGGAACGGTTGAACCTGGACCCGGAACGGTGGTGCCACCGGGCCACGGCGTTTGAGGACAGCTATCAGGATTACCGAAATCCTGGACGGCGACGACGAGCGGCTTAGGCACCCTCCCCTTCTTTCTCAAATCAGACTATCGGCGCAGCCGCCGAAAACGTCGCTCGCCTGAAATCGGCAGATTTCCAGGATTCGCCGCGAGTTGCTGGCGCTGCTTTGCCATAACCCCGAATTAGGCGCAGTAAACCGAAAGTCAGAAACGACAAAGGCCCGGGGTCGAAACCGCCGGGCCTTTGGGCATCTGGTCAGGCTAGTGCCTGTCCAAGCTCGCCAGGCTTGGGGATCTGGTCAGGCTAGTGCCTGTCCATGATCAGTTGTGATGATCAGTTTCTTAAGGCCCGGGGTCGAAACCGCCGGGCCTTTGGGGATCAGGTCAGGCTAGTGCCTGTCCATCATTCGCCAGGTCAGGCTAGTGCCTGTCCATGATCAGTTTACAGAGGAGACAGAGTGCCTGTCCATGATCATTCCCCACGGGCCTTTGGGGACCTGGTCAGGCTAGTGCCTGTCCATGGTCAGTCTTGAGTGCCTGTCCATGATCATTCGATCATGTTTACATGATCAACCAAGGCTAGTGCCTGTCCATCATGGTGCAAAATTACGGACTTGGCGTGTGCCTGTCCATGATCATGATTGACTTGTGCCTGTCCATGATCAGTCTTATTAACGACAAAGACCCGGAGCGTAACCACCGGGTCTTTGGGGATCTGGTCAAGCTAGTGCCTGTCCATAACCATTCATGGGGATCTGGTTAGGCTAGTGCCTGTCCATGATCAATTTGCCTTGAACTAGATGTTACTCTTCTCAATAGCTTCTTTAGCTGCAGTCTGAGTAACTGTTGTTGTGTTTCTCCAAACGACAGCACTGCTGTTTACTGTTGGCGTCATTGTGATTACCAAACCATCTACACCTGTTCCAATGCCAGTACCGAGCGTCATCGTTACCACGCCATCTTCGACCGAAGCACTTGCAACCTCCTTAGTGGCGTTGAATGTCGGAACACCATTAGAGCCCGTATCGCAGCCTGAAAGAACACCACCAGCCTCCTGCGCACAAAGCGCTACCGACGTTTTCAACGGAGTGGCCGCTGATAACGCGTTTGCAACTTTAGCTTTGATCGTATAATCCTGATACTGCGGAATAGCCACAGCCGCCAAAATACCAATAATCGCCACAACGATCATCAGTTCGATCAGAGTAAAACCCTGCTGACCTTTGTTCATCTGAATCTTTTGCATGTTATCAACCTCAAGAGTTGTCATTTTTCGTTTATCCAGCTCCGGGGCGGTGGAGCTTTGCCCCGTTTCCGCGCTGAGCGTGAGGTAACTTAAGCATGCCCCATGCCAATTGCAAGAAAATGTTAAAAATCAGCGTTCATACAGTGACTTAAATCAAAAAACGCCAACCACGCCAGTCCACTCGCCCAAACCCTGGTGCCCCTCCCCGCCCAAAGGTGACAATTTCCGTCACCCAAGCCGGCAATCCCAGACACGCTCTTAAGAAAGATCAAACCTGAGACACACCCCGCTTTCCAAAGCAGGGTCATCCATCTAAACTCTGGTTCATAAATCCGAGATTCAGCCACTTATAAGACTTTCCTCAGAGCATTTATGGCGAGCAGCAACCGAAACGTGACGCTGACGGGCCTGGCCCGTCGATTCGTGGAAGACGGGCTTCTGGATGAAGACGTGGCCAAGGATGCCTTTCTTCAGGCTTCCAATAACCGCATTCCGCTGATCACCTACCTCACCCAGAACGACCTGGCCGACAGCCGCAAGCTGGCGTTTTCTGCCGCCATGGAGTTCGGCGTATCGGTACTGGACCTGGACGCCTTTGCCCCGGAAATGCTGCCGGAGAAAACGGTCGACGAGAAGCTCATCCGCAAACATAACGCCCTGCCACTTTATAAGCGTGGCAACCGATTGTTTGTGGCTATTTCAGACCCGACCAACCTGCAAGCGCTGGACGAAATCAAGTTCAACACCGGCTTGAGCACCGACTCGATTCTGGTAGATGACGCCAAGCTCCGCGCCGCCATCGACAAGTACCTGGAAAGCCAGGATTCCACCATGGGCGACCTGGAAGACGCCGGTTTGGAAGGAGTGGAGACTGAAGGCGGCGATCAGGAAGACGAAAAGGCCGTCACTGCCGAGGTGGATGACGCGCCCATCGTCAAGTATGTGAATAAGATGCTGCTGGATGCCATTCGCGGCGGCGCATCGGATGTGCACTTTGAGCCTTACGAAAAGTCCTACCGTGTTCGATACCGTACCGACGGCATTCTGAAAGAGATTTCCCGCCCGTCGATCAAGCTGGCACCGAAGATTTCTGCCCGCGTGAAGATTATGGCGCAGCTGGATATCTCCGAGCGCCGGGTGCCCCAGGATGGCCGGATCAAGATGAAGCTGTCCAAAACCAAGGCCATCGACTTCCGGGTGAACACCCTGCCCACGCTGTGGGGCGAGAAGATTGTGTTGCGGATTCTGGACCCGAGCCAGGCCAAGCTGGGTATTGATGTGCTTGGTTACGAGGAAGACCAGAAGCAGCTGTACCTGGATGCACTGGAACAGCCTCAGGGCATGATCCTGGTTACCGGGCCCACCGGTTCCGGTAAAACCGTTTCCCTGTATACCGGCCTGAACATTCTGAACACCACCGAGCGCAACATTTCCACGGCAGAAGACCCGGCGGAGATTAACCTGGAAGGCATAAACCAGGTGAACGTGAACAACAAGGTGGGGCTGGGGTTTGCAGAGGCGCTCCGGGCCTTCCTGCGGCAAGACCCGGACGTGATCATGGTGGGTGAGATCCGGGACCTGGAAACCGCCAACATCGCCATCAAGGCGGCACAAACCGGGCACTTGGTGCTTTCTACCCTGCACACCAACAGCGCGGCCGAAACCCTGACCCGGATGATGAACATGGGCGTGCCGGCGTTCAACATTGCGACCTCGGTGAGCCTGATTATTGCCCAGCGTTTGGGCCGGCGGTTGTGTAATGGCTGCAAACAGCCGGCGAATATTCCGGCGGATGTGCTTTTGCAGGAAGGGTTCACACAAGAACAAATTGATACAGGCTTCACGTTGTACCGCCCCAAGGGCTGTGATAAATGCAATGGGGGATACAAAGGCCGCGTTGGTATTTACGAGGTGGTCAAGATTACAGACGAACTGGCCAACATGATTATGGAAGAAGCCAGTTCCATAAAAATAGCAAAGCAGGCTCAGGCGGAAGGCTTCCGCACACTTCGGCAGTCCGCTCTTCTGAAAGTAATTCAGGGGGTGACCAGCCTTGAGGAAGCCAACCGCGTGACGAAGGATTAAGCATGGCAGAAAAATCACATAGGCTGGAAACGTACGTTTGGGCAGGTAAAGACCGGAAAGGCAATGCATCCAAGGGCGAGATTATGGGGTCCAGTATTGCTCTGGCCAAAGCCCAACTGCGTAAGCAGGGGGTGATTCCGGACAAGGTCAAGAAAAAGCCCAAGCCGTTGTTCGGCGGCAGCAAGAAGATTACGCCGTTCGACATTGCCATGCTCACCCGGCAGCTGGCCACTATGATGAAGGCCGGTGTGCCGCTGGTGCAGAGCTTTGACATTGTGGCGGATGGCCTTGAAAACAAAGGCCTGCAGGAACTTGTGGTTAGCATCCGGAATGACATTTCTTCCGGTTCCGGCTTTGCTGCGTCTTTGCGCAAACATCCGAAGCACTTTGATGATCTGTACTGCAACCTGGTGGATTCCGGTGAGAAGGCCGGTGCATTGGAAGCGATGCTGGATCGGATTGCGACTTATCTTGAAAAGACGGAATTGCTCAAGAAGAAGGTCAAGAAAGCCATGACCTACCCCATCGCCGTTATCGTGGTGGCAATCGTGGTTACTGCGATTCTGCTGGTAAAGGTGGTGCCGCAGTTCGAGAGCCTGTTCCAGGGCTTCGGGGCGGAGCTTCCAGTATTTACGCAGATGGTCGTTCGGCTATCTGAGTGGATGCAGAGTTGGTGGTTTGTCGTGCTGCTGGGCATTGTGGGCACAATCTTCCTCTTCAAGGAATCCAAAAGGCGTTCCCAAAAGTTCTCAGATATTGTCGACAAGTACGTGCTGAAACTGCCGGTTGTGGGCGAAATCCTCGACAAATCCGCCGTCGCCAAATTCGGCCGGGTACTATCCACCACCTTCGCCGCCGGTGTACCGCTAGTCGACGCCCTCGATTCCGTAGCCGGGGCCACCGGTAACGCGGTTTATCGCGATGCCATCCAGCGTATCAAGAACGATGTTTCCAGCGGTACCCAGCTACAGGCTTCCATGCGCCAGCAGGACATCTTCCCGGTAATGGCGGTGCAGCTGACAGCTATTGGTGAAGAGTCCGGCAACCTGGATGAGATGCTGCAGAAGGTTGCCGAGCACTACGAGGCGGTGGTGGATGACATGGTAGACAACCTGACCGCCCTGATGGAGCCGATGATCATGGCGGTTCTGGGTGTGCTGGTTGGCGGCCTGATCATCGCCATGTACCTGCCGATCTTCCAGATGGGTCAGGTTGTCGGCTAAACACCGGCCCGTTCCTGCTCCCCGCTTCTTTTGGGGAGCAGGCATTCTCCCAACATTTCCGATGAGTTCCTGAATGCCCTCTCTAGACGTATTCCTCAACACCCCCTTGCTCCTCTACCTGACCGTAACCCTCATCTCCCTCTGCATCGGCAGCTTCCTGAACGTGGTCATCCTGCGCCTGCCCAAAATGATGCACCAGGACTGGCGTTGCCAGTGCGAGGAATTCCTGGAGGTGCCGGAGGCCCAGCGCAAGAAAGAAGAAACCATCACCCTCTCCAAACCTGCCTCCACCTGCCCTTCCTGCGGCCACAAGATTCGGGCCTGGGAGAATGTTCCGGTTGTCAGTTGGTTGCTGCTGAGAGGCAAGTGCTCTTCCTGCAAATCCCGGATTTCGGTTCGTTATCCTCTGATTGAGGCCGTTACCGCAATATTCTCGGTGGTTACGGTGTTCTTGCTGGGGCCGACGGAAGCCGCGCTCTGGGCGTTGCTGCTGGTGTGGGCGCTGGTGGCGTTAACGGTGATTGATTTCGATACCCAGTTGCTGCCAGACAGCATCACCCTGCCGCTGATGTGGCTTGGCCTGGTGCTGAATTATTTTGGTGTGCTGACGGATTTCGAGAGTGCCTTCTGGGGTGCTGTGGCGGGGTATTTGTCGCTGTGGTCGGTGTACTGGCTGTTCAAGCTGGCCACCGGCAAGGAAGGTATGGGCCACGGGGATTTCAAGTTGCTGGCGGTGCTTGGGGCCTGGCTGGGATGGCAGTTGTTGCCGGCAGTGATTTTGTTGTCGTCCCTGGTGGGGGCTGTGGTTGGTATTGCGCTGATGGTATTCAAGAAGCACGGGCGTGAGGTGCCGATTCCTTTTGGGCCTTATCTGGCGGCTGCCGGATTGCTTGGATTGTGGTTTGGGGCGGAGATTCAGAGGTTCTGGTTTGGGTTTTTGGGAGTTTGATGCGTGAGGATTATTGGTTTAACAGGCGGTATCGGCTCCGGAAAATCCACCGTGGCCCGGTTGTTTGGGGAGCTGGGGGTGCACTGGGTGGATGCCGATAACGTAGCCCGTGAAGTTGTGGAACCGGGGCAGCCGGCACTGGCGCAAATTGCAGAGCATTTTGGTGCTGAGGTGTTGCAGGCGGATGGTTCGCTGAACCGCGCCTGGTTGCGCCAGCGGGTGTTTGCAGAGCCTGCGGAGCGGGAGTGGCTAGAGCAGTTGTTGCACCCGGTGATTCGGGAGGAGCTGGTTCGCCAGTTGCGTAACCCTGCCAGCCTTTCGGCTAAGGGCAACTCCGGCGATTATCCGTTACCTTATGTGCTGCTGGTGTCTCCCCTGCTTCTGGAAACCAATCAACACCAACTGGTCGAGCAGTTGATTGTGGTGGATGTGCCGGAGGAGGTGCAGCTGGAGCGCACTATGGCGCGGGACGCCAATACCCGGGAGCAGGTGGAGCGGATTATGGCGGCGCAACTGGGCCGGGACGAGCGGCGGGCGCGGGCAAGCGCTATTATTGATAATAACCGCCCGCTGGATAACGTGGAGCTTCAGGTTTGTGAGCTGCATAACCGTTTGCTGGCTGAATTCAGTTAAGGAGCTTCGGCTGCGTTACACCTCTTTTTTTGTCCTGTTCCTGGCCTTCGGCGCGGTTCTGGCACCCACAGCCCGTGGCGGCGAGCCGGTGTTCAATATGCAAGCGGCGCCGGTTCGATGCGGCGCAGATTTTCAGTGTGCGCAAGCGCCTGAATAACCGGTCGGTGGTTACGCCCCGCATTGGCGTTCTGGGCGAGAGCCAGCCGTCCTGGCGCACTACGTCCTACTTTGCGGATTTCACCTGGCGTTATCGCATGTACGAAGACTGGCTGTTCGCCGAGGTGGTGCCGGCCCTGGAGTTCCCCCGGGAAGACAGCTTCCAGGACCGGGCCTCGGTGGTATTGCGTATCGAAATGTATTTCTCCGGAACCATCAGCCGTGACTAGACCCCGCCACAAAAGCAAACCCGCTGCGGAAGCCCTCACCCTGACCCCCATTGCCTATACCCGCTCCTGCTTTCAGGACAAGTTCGGGGTGCCGCGCCAGCCGGGGCTCACCAAAAATGCCCACGCCAGTTTGGTGATCGAGCCGCCGTTCGACCGGGAAGACGCCTTTCGGGGCCTGGAATCCGCCAGCCATCTGTGGCTGGTGTTCCAGTTCCACGAGGCGGTGCGGGCAGAATGGCGGCCTGTGGTGCGCCCGCCCAGATTAGGCGGCAACAAGAAGATGGGCGTGTTCGCCAGCCGCTCGCCGTTCCGGCCTAACAGCCTGGGTTTGTCGGTGGTAAAAAATGAGGGTCTGGACAGGCACAACGGCCGGCTGGTGCTGAAGATCAGCGACCATGACCTGATTGAAGGCACGCCGATACTGGATATCAAGCCCTACCTGCCCTTTGCCGATGCGCTGCCGGAGGCCTCCCTGGGCTGGGCGGAGGAAGAACCCTTGCAGCGCCTGTCGGTCAGCTTCACCCCGGAGGCCGACGCACAACTGGCTTCCCTGCCCCCGGCCGACTACCCGGATTTACGGGGGCTGATTGAGGATGTTGTGAGTTACGACCCGCGCCCATCGTTCCGCCGGGGCCGGGATGAGGCGCGCATTTACGGCGTGCACCTGTATGATCTGAATGTTCGTTTTCGTTTTGTAAACGAGGGCACTGCAGCACGTGTGGAAGTGGTGTCGGTCTGCTAAACTGCCGCTGGTGATTTTGTAGTCGACACAGGGAATTTGTGCCTTTGCCTTCCAAGCAGTTTTTCAAGCGTTTAGGTGTTCGCCCGCTGGCGTTGCGGCTGCTGGCCTGGGTGCTGCTGTACAGCGTGGTGCTGTCACTGGTGGCCACCGGCGCACAGATGTATGGCGAGCTGGCCAAGGTATCCTCGTTCCAGCAATTCTATGACGAGGTGCTGGGCCAGGCACTGCACAATCTCTGGTTCCAGTCCATCGTGGTGATGTTGGGTACCCTGGGCCTGTTGCTGATTGTGCGCATTACCCTGTTCCGGCACCTGGAAACCATGGCGGATTACGCCGCCAGGCTGAACCTGGACGCCCTGGTCGACCCACTGAAACTGCGCCGCAAGGCTCCCAAGCGGCCGGATGAGCTGTCAGAACTGGAGCAGGCCCTGAACCGCATGCGCCTGCAGATTCTGGAAGACACCCGCTCCCTGCGCCAGGACACCCTGAAATCCCGTGACGAACGCGACGAAGCCATCCGCGCCAACCATGCCAAGAACCAGTTCCTGGCCAACGTCAGCCACGAGCTGCGAATCCCCCTGCAATCCGTGCTCGGTTACGCCAACCTGCTGACCGACACACCGCTGGACCAGGAACAGCGGGAGTATGTGAATACCCTGCTGGGCGCGTCGGAAAACCTCTCTGCCATCATTAACGACCTGCTGGACATCTCCGCCATGGAAGCCGGCAAGATGGAGCTGGAAGCCATTCCGTTCGACCTGCGGGAAACCCTGAACGACCTCATCCACATGCTCGGCAGCCGTGCCCGGGAGAAAGGCCTGGCACTGGAAGTGCGGGTGGATGAAAACCTGCCCTGGGCGCTGGTGGGCGATCCGGTGCGCATTCGCCAGGTGATGCTGAACCTGCTGTCCAATGCCATCAAGTTTACCGATTCCGGCCATGTGCTGATCAGCATTGAAGTGCTGGGCCGGCGGGGCGACAAGGTACGCCTGCGGTTGGCCGTGGAAGACACCGGCGTGGGCATTAACCCGGAAGATGTTCCGCTGGTTTATGAGCCCTATGTGCAGCTGGGCCAGCAGTTCCAGCGGCAAACCCCGGGAGCCGGGCTGGGGCTGACCATCTGCCGGCAGCTGATCGGGCTGATGGGCGGTTCGCTGGATCTGGAAAGCCGCCCCGGCGAAGGTTCCACCTTCTGGGCGGAAATCAGCCTGCCAGAAGCGGCAGACAGCGCGGCCCGGGTGCGGCCGGATTCCCGAAAGGTGCATCACAAGCGCATTCTGGTAGCGGATTCCTACGAGTTGTCCCGCAAGATTACCCTGGAAATGCTGTCCCGCCACGAGGTTCACATTGAGGCGGTACGCTCGGCGGGCGAGGCGCTTACCTTTCTGCGCCAGGCCTTTGATGCGGGCACGCCCTACGATGCAATCATTCTGGACGGCTTTGTGCCGGATATGGACGGCGACCTGCTGTGCCGCCAGATTCGCGGCAACCAGCAGTGGCAGGACATGCGCCTGCTGATTCTCTCATCCAACCCCCAGCGGGGCGATGCCGAACATTTCCGCCAGGCCGGGGCCGATGCTTTCCTGAGCAAATCCCTGCGGGAGTCTTACCTGATTCCGATTCTGAACCAGCTGTTTGCGGATGCAGAGCAGCAGGAGCGCCGGTTCCTGACCCGCTTTTCCCTGCAATCCATCAACCACACCGGCTCCGTACGCCGGGAGCTGGCCTGCGGCTGTATGCAGGTGTTGCTGGTGGAAGACAACCCGGTTAACCGCACACTCACCCGCCGCCTGCTGGAGAAACTGGGCTGTCAGGTGATGACCGCCAACGATGGCGAAGCCGCGCCCTCCCTGTACCAGACCCACCAATATGATGTGATCATGATGGACTGCGTGATGCCCCGGGTAGACGGTTTTGAAGCCACCCGCCGGCTGCGCCAGTGGGAGCGGGACAACCACAAACCCCGGATACCGGTGGTGGCCCTGACTGCCAGCGCGATGGAAGAAGACGAGGAAAAATGCCGGGCTGCCGGCATGGATTCCTTTGTGGCCAAGCCGGTGAACATGGAGATGTTGCGGGCGGTGCTGGACCAGTATTGCCAGGCCGCGGCCAGCACGGACTAAGCTCGCGCCTCATAACCCCGCCCTGTCACCCTTAACAGCGACTTACAGCCATTTAAGTTGTGGCGCCGCGCGTAGGTGTTTACCATTCCCTCCGAATTAAAATGAAAGCAACAAAGGTGTCATCATGAACATTACCCGCATCTCTGCCCTCGCTTTGTCCCTGGCTGCCGCTCCGGTATTCGCCAGCGAACTGGACCTGAGCCTGACCAACGATTCCGTTAAGGGCCAGGTAAACTTCTTCGGCACCCAGGACGAACTGCAGCTGGGCGCTGGCTACACCTATCGCGAAGGCAGCCGCCAGATCGGCAACGTGGACTTCCACGCCCAGGGCCGCACCGCCCTTGGCAACCTGCCTACCACCGCCGGCATTGGTTTGCGTGGCATAGCCTGGGATGACGACCAGGTAGACGGCGGCGCGGTGGGCCTTGGTGGCTTTACCACGGTAAACATCCCGGATGTACCGGGCCTGTCCTTCACCGGCGCCCTGCACTACGCCCCGAGCATTTTGTCTTTCGGTGATTCCGACAACATGACCAGCGTAGAACTGCGCGGCAGCTACCGTGTAATCCGCAACGCAGAAGTGTTCGCCGGTTACCGTTACCTGAACACCGAACTGGATTTCCGCGGCTCTCCGGATATCAACCTGGACGAAGGCGTGATGGCCGGTATGAAGATCTTCTTCTGATACCCGCCTTGCGGCCGCCCGGTTTGATGCCGGGTGGCCGATTCGTGCCCGCTTTCACGCTCTCCCCTCTGTTTTGCTGCTAGGCTGTGCCGAGATACATCATCCGGATTGCCTTGCATGAAATGTCGCCTGATTTCTGCCCTTGCCCTGCCCTTCCTACTGACCGCCTGCGGCGGTGGTGACAGTGCCATTGATGGCGCCCGCGAGATTCCCAACCGTTTTGGCAATACCGTTAACGCCCTGGACGACTTTAACCCCGGCAGCACCGGCGATTCCGGCAATACCGCCGGCCTGAAAGCCAATGAAGTGCGGATCACCATGGAGGTACCCGCCTTTTATGCCCCGGATGCGGAGCAAACCCGGCGCAACCTGAGAATCGTGATTCCGGACCAGGTGCAGGTATACCGGAGCAACCAGGGTGGGCAAAATCTGGGCACCGTGCCCTACAGCACCAGCACTGGCGAAGACGGCAACTGGATTGTGGCCTTTCCGGACGGCCAGCCCATCGGCCCGGATGTGGTGATTGAAGCCCGTTATTCCGGCGGCGGCCAAACTATTGCGATGAAAGCCCTGGCAGCCGATTCAGACCGGGATGTGAAGGTAAACCCCTTCTCCCATTACCTGGTGCAAAACGGACTTGGCGGTTACTCCTCCACCGAATTTCAGGCCGTGATGGACTGCGTGAACGACCGGGGCGGCGCCCTGTGCCTGAACAAGTATGTGTGGTCCAGCCTGGCCGACCAGGTACACGATTTCGAGATCGATATTGCCGGCAACCTGACGCTGGAGGCCGCAGTCAGTACGCTGGCCGGGCGGGCGGATTTCGCCGGCTATATTGAGCAGATGGCGGACTATGCCCTGCTGGGCCCGAATGCGTCTGGCACCATCCGCGCCAGCTCCGCAGATTACAACTCGGTGTTTCTGGGGCTGGAGCTGGGCCCGACTTTCCGTGATGCCCGCTTCCCCGGTGCCGGCCAGTGGGGTGCTCGTACCGCACAGGAAGAAGACCTTGGCGGGGCATTTCTGTACCCGGCCCTGACCCTAACCTCCTTCGAGGCCTTCAATATCAACGTGACCTCCCTGGCCACGGATATTCCCTACGACCGGAGCACCCTGGTTCACGGCTTTACCAATCCGGACGGCCACCAGTTCGCCCGGGAAACCGGCTGGACCCGGAACAGCCATTCCAGCTCACCGGGAGCGGCTACTCTCACACCGCCCTCAGAAGACGGCTCCGACCCTGCCCGCCTGCTGGCCGGCCGCGCCCTGTACCAGAGCATTACCGATGAGCCGGGCAGCGCCAACAATGGCTGGACCCGCAATCCCTATTTCATGGATGCCTTCACCTCCGCCCCCGGCGATGAGAACCAAAGCCCGGACCGGGTGCTGGGCAGTTACTTTACCGCCGGCAAGGCCATCGCCCTGGCTGATGCAGACGGCAAGCTGAAGCGCCAGGAAACCCTGGAAGAACAGTATCTCTCCGTGCTGGAGCTGCATCTGTTACGCAGCGAAGATTTCGACATGGCCGGCATTACCGGCAGCGATTACAACCTGGTGTACCTTACTGCCCAGTTTGGTGGCAGTAATCCGGCAGCCTTCGAGACCGGCTATGGTGAGCTGGGCGGCGCTGATGGTGCACTGACCACAAATAACTCTACGATCTATCGTGACAACACGGGGGCTGCGGGTGCAGGAGCGTCATCCGCCGTGACCGACACCTGGAACATTGCCAACCGGCCGGCCCAGCTCAGTTCCGGCACCAAGAATATCGGCCGGCTGGCCCTGTGCCGCAGCTGTACCGAAAGCGAGCCGCCGCTGGGTCTTGGCGCCGCTACGCCCGATGGCTCCCTGCTGGCGTTCAATCTCGACGACGCGGGACTTGGCGATGGCCTGGTGATCGCCGGCAAAACAACCTCCCTGGCCGCCCCCGTTACCGGCGATTACCGGGTTCAGGGCACGATGATCGCTTTGGATACCAACCAGAACCAGCTGTACCAGGTGGCCGGAGGAACGCTCACATTATCCGAAACCGGCGCAGACCTTACCGCCGCCAGCTACCGGGTTAGCCATACCATCACAGAGAACGCGGTCGGCACTCCGGAAAATGAGTTGCTCGACCTTGGGTTCACCGTGACACCCGGTGGCAACGGCACCATCCAACTGGCGGGAGGCGAGCTGGTTCTGAACGGCTTCTATACGGAATCCGGTGACCAGATCTTCCTGGTAGTTCAAGACAACACCGGCCCGGAATTACGCACCGGCTTGCTGATCGCGACACTCATTCCGGAATCACCCGCAGCTCAGTGAACAGGCGTAAGCCGTATAACCTGTTATAATTCCAGCCATATCGATTTTGGCGAGAGGTTTTATGACGTTAATCTCCCGGGCACTTTTGCTGTGTGTTCCCCTGGTGTTATTTGCAATTGCCGGTGCTTTGTACTCCCCCGAAGCCCCGAAAAGTGAAGACACCGACATTGCCCTGGGCTCCCTGCCCAAGTTGCCTGAGTGGACCGCCGACGGCCTGCCGGATTTTTCCGGGTACCAGGACACCACCGAAAAGAAGGCCGCCTTTTTCTCGTTTCTTTACCCTCGCATTGAACTGGCCAACAACCGCATTCTGCTGGAGCGGGAATACCTGCTATCCCTTTCTGGCAAAGACGAGCTGGCTGACGATGAACTGGAGTGGCTGGAACGGCAGGCGGACCGGCTGAGAGTTGAGGCGAAGAACGGCAGCCCCAAACAGTTTGAGCAACTCACGGAAAAGCTGGATGTGATTCCTCCGTCCCTGATTATGGCCCAGGCCGCCAATGAATCTGCCTGGGGCACTTCCCGCTTTGCCACCGAAGGCAACAACCTGTTTGGCCAGTGGTGTTTTACCCGTGGCTGCGGGCTGGTGCCGCTGAGCCGCCCGGAAGGGGCCAACCATGAGGTGGCAAAGTTTTCGTCGCCTTATTATTCTGTGCGCTCTTACATCCAGAATCTGAACCGGCACCCTGCCTACCAGCAGCTGCGGTCGATACGCTCGGCAGCCCGGGCCGACGGTGATGCGTTTTCCGGCATTGCCCTGGCACAAGGCCTGCTGAGCTATTCCGAAAGGGGCGAGGAATATATAAAAGAGATCCGCGCCATGATTCGCTACAACAACCTGGAATTCTACGACAAGCAATTCCGGGCTCAACTGGACTGACGAGACTTTTCCATGCTGGACTTTTTGCCCGCCCCGTTGAAAGGGGTCCTGGTGGTTTTGCTCATCTTGCTGAACACCCTGATTTTCCTGCCGTTTTTGCTGCTGTTCGCCATCATCAAACTGATTATTCCGGTGAAATTGGTGCGTACCCTGTGCACACGGATGGTGAACCTGATTGCCTGGTACTGGATTGGCTTCAACAACACCCTGGCGGACCTGTTCCACAAGATTGAGTGGGATATTCGCGGCGCCCGGGAGCTGAGCAAGAAGCACTGGTACTTCGTAACCTGCAACCACCAGAGCTGGACCGACATCACCGCCATCCAGTACGCCCTGAACAACAAGATTC
The DNA here is from genome assembly GCF_056859535.1 of Marinobacter sp. L-46. NCBI lineage: Bacteria > Pseudomonadati > Pseudomonadota > Gammaproteobacteria > Pseudomonadales > Marinobacteraceae > Marinobacter > Marinobacter sp. L-46. The sequence goes on along the minus strand of NZ_JBSXOP010000045.1, from coordinate 54,156 downwards.
CTTTGCTAAAGTTTTTCCTGAAGAAGGAGCTGATCTGGGTGCCACTGCTGGGCATTGCCTGGTGGGGGCTGGACTTCCCCTTCATGCACCGGCACACCAAGGAGCAAATCGCCAGGCGGCCGGAGCTGAAGGGCAAGGATATAGAGGCCACCCGCAAGGCCTGCGAGAAGTTCCGCTACACCCCGGTGACCATTTTCAATTTTATGGAGGGCACCCGCTTTACCCCGGAAAAGCGCGCCCGGCAGAACTCCCCCTACAAGAACCTGCTGAAGCCGAAGGCCGGCGGCACCGCGTTTGTGTTCGGCGCCATGGGCGAGATGATCCACACCATGCTGGATGTGACCATTGTGTACCCGGACGGACGGCCCGGCATCTGGGATTATCTGAGCGGCCGGGTGCGCCGGATTATCATCGATATCCGCACCCGGGAAGTGCCGGAGCGTTTTCTGGGCATGGATTATGAAGGCAACCGGGAGCTGCGGGCTGACTTCCAGCGCTGGGTAAGCGGGATCTGGGCCGAGAAAGATACCCGCATCGAGGAACTTAAAGCGGGCGCCTGATTACAGGATGCCCAGCTCGCGAGCCCGGACAATGGCCTGGGTTCGTGATTTCACGTCCAGCTTGGCGTTGATCCGGCGGGCGTGGGTTTTCACGGTATGCAGGGAGATGTGCAGCTTGTCTGCGATCTCCTGGTTCGACAAACCCTGGGCGATCAGCTCCAGCACACCCTGCTCCCGGTCGCTGATGGGCTCGGCAAGGGTCTCGGTGGCGACAGGCGCATTGTTGAGACCAAACAGCTGGCCCAAATCCCGATTGAAGGCGTTTTCCGGTAGTTGCCGGAAGCATTTCTGCATCAGTGGTGTGAGTTCGTTGACCAGCTCCGCAAACGGACTGATAAAGCGCTCGCTGGCAGCCTGGCGAACCACCTGCTCCAGCTGTTTCCTGGCGGCCGGCAAACCCTTCTCCTGTTGCAGCAGGACGGCACTCAGCAGGCCAACGTGCAGTTCCAGCCCCCAGGGCAAGGTATCGCCGTAACGGCCCAGAACGGCGTCCAGCTGCTCCCTGGCACGAACCAGGTCACCACTGGCCATGTCCGCCCGAACCTGCAGGCAGTCCATCAGCCCCGGCATCATGGGGAACAATTCCGGCACGCAACCACCCTGTCGATACGGCTGAAGCTTTTCGATGGCCTGGGCGGCACTGTCTGTCTGGCCATGGGATAACCAGCAGCTGGCTTTCAAGGCTTCCAGTACCGGCACGTACAGGGATTCATCCACCTGCCAGGCGTGCATGGCCCGCTCTGCCCGGCCAATCCACACAAAGGCATCTTCCAGCCGGCCCTCGGCTTTACACATCAGTACCCTCAGGGCCATGGCCAGCAACAGGCCAAGGTCCCGGGTCTGTTCGGCATGGCGGGAGCAACTTACCAACAGGCGGTCGGCTTCGTCCAACCGGCCCTGATGCCACAGCACCAGCACCAGGTTCAGTTCCAGCCGGGTTTCGCCGATGCGCGCCGGGCGGCTGAGTTCGTGCATGGCGGTGTCCAGGCCGGTTCTGAGCAGCTGCTCGGCATGCCCGAGCGCGCCCTTGCCCAGCTCAATGCGGGCGTGGGCGTAAACCGCCAGCGCCTCGGAACCGGAGTCTCCCGCTTCCCGGGCCAGCTTGGCCGCGGCGCGGTTGGCGTCCCGGGCTTCATGAAATTTGCCGGCGGCACACAAGGCGCTGGCACGAACAATCTGGGTGACCAGCTGGGCCTGGGGTGATAAGCCTCCGGCAGCGAGCGCCTTGTCTGCCATGGCCAGGGCTGGCTGCACGTAGCCTTCGCCCCGCAGGATAAAGGCTTTCAGGGCATAAATACGGGCTTCCTGCTGTTCCCGGTCTTCCGGCGAGAAGCCTTCGAGCAACTGCCGGGCCTGGTGGAACTGTCCGCCAATGGCATGAACCCAGCTGTAAACAATGCGTAATCGCGCGCTGCGCTCCAGCAAGCCGGCAGGCAGGTGTTTGCGCAGGGTAAGCAGCGATGCGGTGTCCTGCCCCAGCAACAGGGCTTCAGTGCCCTCAGAGGCAATGCGCACGACTTCTTCGGCATCTCCGGACAGCAGTGCGTACTTCAATGCCTCCGGAAACTGGTTGCGCTGCCCGAACCAGCGGCTGGCCAGCAGCATGCGAGTGTTGTAACCACCCAGTGCCGGTGTTTTCAGCCAGGCCTGAAGTAAAGGATTGAGGCGATACCAGCGGCCACGGCCGGATACCGGCTGCAGGGGCAAGCCCTTTTCACAGGCAACGGACGGCAGTATGCCCGAGGCGCCAACCGATGCCTGCAGGGCGATAAACAGTTCATCCGACACCCCGTCCAGCTCCGCCATCATGCGCAGCGAATTCATCTGGCCGGGCGCCATCTGCCCCAGCACCGAGCCTTTCAGGAAGCGTTCAACGGAGGCGGTTTCCTGCATCGGCCGGCGTTCCGGACTGCGCAGCAACTCCCGCCGGTACAGGGCCAGCGGTGTAGGCCAACCTTCGGTGAGGCTGTACAGGTGATCAATGGCGACACTGGTAATCAGGCTGTCCGGCCGGGCGTCCCGGAAGTAGGCAAAGGTTTCCGAGCGGGTAAATGCCAGGCTCTCGCGGCCGACACATTGGTAACGGTTTTCCAGCTCAAGGGTGTGGCATTCGAACGGCAACGGCAGCCGGGAGGTAAAGGCTACCGACAGGTTGCCCGGCATATCGCAGACAAGCTGCTGTAGCAGCCCGCCCACCGCAGGATTGGTCAGGTGGTGCAGGTTATCCAGCACCAGGACATCCCGGCCTTGCTGCTCCAGGCGGCCCTTGGCCACCAGCATAACGGCCAGGTTGTCTTCAAACGTGCCGCCACCCTGATTCCCGGGATGAAGGGACTGGGGCAAATCCAGCGCCATGGCGATGAGGGATAATAAACGGGACGGCGCGTTGTCGCCGGCATTCAGGGTAACCCAGCGAATCCGGTCAAACTCACTGGCACCCTCGCTCAGGGCGCTGACCAGGCTGTGGGTTTTGCCGTAACCGCAGGGTGCTTCCAGCATTAACAGTGAGCGGGGCGCGAGGCTATCCAGAATCTGCCTGGAAAGCGCGGGGCGGGGCTGGTGATCTTTGGGAATGGCCGGCAACTGAAGCCGGTGCTCCAGTAAATCCCGAACCAGCTCGCCATTTTGCAGGCTGGTGTTGGCGCCCTGAAACTCGTCGTTGGCGGCGTTGCCTTCGTTAAAGGATTTCACTCACAGTCCCGATTACACCTTTAGTATTAGTGATTAGCCTCGAGAGTAAACCAAAGCAGGGTCTGACTGCAAAAAATTGGCGGGGGCAGACAAAGTCTGTGACGATTTTCCATCGTCACAACGTGATAGCGATCACAAAAAAGGCGGACCATTGCTGGCCCGCCTTTCGATTCCGGCTAAGGGAAACCGGTTAGCGCGTACCCGCCCGGCGCAAAGCCGCCGGCGTGAAATCACGGGACTGGCGCTGAACACCGAAGGAGTACGGGTTGTTTTCTTCGTTGGTCAGGCCCAGAGCCAGGTAGCGACCGGAGAGCAGGTCGTACAGCGCTTCGACGGCGTACCAGGGAACGTCCTGGTCATACATCTGAATCGCGTGGGCCTCGCCCACACGCCACAGTTCGCCACGGCCATCGTAATGGTCGATAACAGAGGCCTGCCAGCTGTCTTCGTCAATGTAGAAGTCACGCTGGGCATAGACATGGCGCTCGCCCTCTTTCAGGGTGGCGCGCACGTGCCACACGCGGTGCAGCTCGTAGCGGGCCAGGTCCTGGTTGATGTGGCCAGGCTGGATAATCTCGTCGTAGCTCAGACCACGATCCAGCAGCTTGTAGGAGTTGTACGGGATGTACATCTCTTTCTTGCCAATCAGCTCCCAGTTGTAGCGGTCCGGAGCACCGTTGTACATGTCCAGGTTGTCTGAGGTACGCATACCGTCAGCCGCGGTACCCGGGCCGTCATAGGCCACCTGTGGCGCACGGCGCACACGGCGCTGGCCGGCGTTGTACAACCAGGCACGGCGTGGTTCGGCTACCTGGTCCAGGGTTTCGTGAACCAGCAGTACGTTACCGGCCAGGCGCGCCGGCGCGGTGATGGACTGCTTGAAGTAGAACAGGACGTTGTCGTCTTTACCCGGCTCGTAGTCGGTCAGGTAGCTGTTCCACACCAGTTCTTCCTGGAACTTCACCACAGAGAAGTCGCCGCCCGCGGTCGGTGTTACCTGGCCCACGTTGCGCTGCACAGAGCCACCCCGGTAACGGGTAATGTGGTTCCAGATCACTTCCAGGCCATTCTGGGGAATCGGGAACGGCGTGGCATCCTGGTAGTTGTCGATACCGTTACCGCCAGACACCAGTTCTGTCTTGGTGGCATTCGCAACCGTCTCATCCATGATCTTCTTCGGATAAGTGGCGGTACGATGGGTCGGGTATACCGGAATCTTGTAGTTATCGTACTTGCGAATCATCGCCACCTGGCCCGGAGACAGTTTGTCTGCGTGCTGGTCTACGTTGCTCCGGTCAATCACGAACTTCGGCTGCTCATCGGCGAAAGGGTTCAGGTAAATGCCATCGCCCTTGTAACCGGCCGGCGGCGTAGACAGCCCGCCGTCCCACGCCGGGATGTCGCCGCCGTTACCGGCTTTCTCCGCACCCATCGGGGTGAGGGTATCACCCAGCTTGGCCGCTTCCTGGGCAGAAACCGCGCCCCAGGCCTGCCCTGCAAACAGGGATGCAGTCAGAACGCCGGTAGCCAGTAGTTTCTTGTTCAGTTTCATTTAAATTACCTCGTTAAACGAATTCGATCCGGTTCAGAAGGAGTAGGAAACACTCGCGCTCACGAAATCCCGGTCGGTCATTTCGTTATACGGCTTGCCACCAAAGTAGTTGGTATAACCGATGTTGCCGGTGATCTTGTTCTGGTATACGCCTGTCAGCGACAAACCGATGGCTTTGTTGCCTTCGTTGAAGGCACCGCCGGGTTGCGGGGCGTAGCCTTTGATGTCGTGACTCCAGAAAACAGACGGAGTCAGGTTAATGCCCGCGATAGCGTTCGGGTAGTCCCAGGACAGGTTGGTGCGGTAGCCCCAGGAGAAGGAGGTTACGAAGCCGTCGTTGGTGCAGTTTTCGGGGTTGAGGTTCTTAAGAGGACCATCCTCACAAAGCCCGCCTTCAATCGCACCAATACCAAAGGTACCGGAGCGGCCATAGCGAGCTTCGTCTTTACCTGGCAAGTCGTGGATATAGGTTGCACCTACTTCTGCCACCAGTGACATCCGACTGGCACCCATCACCTGATCAAAGAACTTGATCAATGTCATCTGAGCCTGGGAAACACCGTAGCGGTCGTATCCAGATACGGCTACACCATCAGTGCCATCATTTTCAGCGGCGATCCGCTCTGCATCACGCGCATACAACAAACTGTATTCTGGGGACTGAAGTCCACCATAAATCAGCTCAAACGCGTTCCACTGAATCGGCATCTTGTCACGATACGAATATTCTGCACCCAGCGACCAACCACCAGGCGTTGTGGTGTTAATACTCACACCATAGAGATTGATATCTTCCGGATATTCAATGAAATAGTTCGGGAAGTTCGGGTTGTCTTCGCCACCATTCGTACGTCCGCTGATGTAGGGCAGACGGCTGTGGTACTTGATGTAGTAAAAGCCGAGTTCGGAATCGTTCAGCGCCGGCACATACCAGCGCATAGCAACACCGAACTGGTCTTTGGCATCCGGTTCCTTATCACCCTCACGCTGAATGACCAAACCGGATACGTTGTTAACTGCTTCTGACAGATCACCCCTCAGAAACACCGGACCACAACCATCGGCCACGAAATCTATAGTAGAAAAAAAGGTTCCGCAGTCATCTATGCGAACCTTTTCCCAGTCTGCCTGGACAAAGCCTTCAACCGTGATGTTCTCGGTAATACCGGCTGACATATAGAACATCTCGACCGGCAGCAGCGCGTCTTTCAGCTGGGCACCGGGAGCACGGAAAGCCCGAATATCTACCGAGTTAATGATGTTGATACCGCCCTGGATATAGGTACTCTCACCCCAGCTGACCACCTGTTTGCCGTAGCGGGCACTGACCGGTATGTCGCCCAGATACCAATCGGTGAATACATAGGCATCCAGCAGTTCGCCAACGGAGGCATATGCCTTAGCCTCGTCGTTCAGCTCAACGTAACGCCGACCTTCGTCCTTGAGCTCAAAGTCATACCAATAACGACCACGAACAAGCGCACCCACACGGGTCAGATAGTTGGAGTCAACGCTGTAATCAAGAAACAGCTCACTGTTGCCTTTAACAATCTTGGAAACGGTGTCACCTTTGTCGAAGTTCCGGTTACCGTCATCGTAGTTGTTGGTAGACGCTGTACCACGACCATCGTGGGGAGCGAGCAGGCGCTTGTCCGCATCTTCCGTCCGCCAGGAGGCACCCGCCGAGAGCGTGGTGTTGAACTGCGCTTCAACATCGCCCATGTAAAAGGAGATGGCGGAGGCCGGGGTGGATACGCCGGCGGCTATGGCTACGGCCAGTGGTAACTTGGTCCAACGCTGCCACGGTTGAGTTTTTCTTGTCATTGGAAGGCTACTCCGTTGTTGTTCTGAGTCGCTGCTCGATTGTTCTGGTGTTTTTGTCCTGGCGGCTGTACTTACAGTGCCGTGATGGTTGCACTATAACTAAGGCCTTTGGGAGCTTTGATCAGTCAAAAGTATGATTTTGCTGTCTCTCTCCCTTCATGGTGTTCTCGCACTCCCTCACTATAGACAAGATTCGGGAGTGCAACCATTTCGGAATGACTAAGGGCGAGGCTTAGGTAGAGCAGCCACGAGTGTTCGTGACCGAAAGGCTCTTTAAGGCTTGTGCGGTGCTTCCAGATACTCCCGGGACTGCATTTCCAGCAACCGGGACTCGGTACGCTCGAACTCGAAACTCAACCGGCCGCCGCTGTACAGCTCGGTGATGGGCGCGGCGGCGGAGATGATGACTTTTACGTTGCGGTCGTAGAACTCGTCGATCATGTTGATAAACCGGCGGGCCTGGTCGTCATTGTTCTTGCCCAGCTGCGGCACGTTGCTGATGATGATGGCGTGGAACTGGCGGGCCATTTCGATGTAGTCGTTCTGGCTGCGGGGGCCGTCGCACACGGCTTTGAAATCGAACCACACCACATCGTCGGCATGGGCTTCGGCCGGGATTTTGCGGCCGTTAATTTCCATGGTTTTGCTGTGCTTTGCCGCTTCTACCGCCAGGGCATCGAAGCTGTTACGCAGGCTGATATCAGCCTGGTCGTCCAGCGGGCAGTGGTAGAGCTCCGCCTGCTCCAGGGTGCGCAGCCGGTAGTCCACGCCACCGTCGACATTCACCACATCGGTGTGCTGTTTCACCAGGGCGATGGCCGGCAGGAAACGGGCCCGCTGCAGGCCGTCTTTGTAGAGGCCATCCGGCACAATGTTGGAGGTACACACCAGGGTGACGCCCCGGCTGAACAGACCATCCATCAGGGTGGCGAGGATCATGGCGTCGCCGATGTCGGACACAAAGAATTCGTCAAAACAGATAACCCGGGTTTCGTCTGCGAATTTCTTGGCGACCATTTCCAGCGGGTTCTTCTCGCCTTTGAGCTGCTTCAGCTCGTTGTGCACCCGCTGCATAAAGCGGTGAAAGTGCACACGCATTTTGCGATCAAACGGCAGCGCCTCGAAGAAGGTGTCCATCAGGTAGGTTTTACCACGGCCAACGCCGCCCCAGAAGTACAGGCCTTTGACCGGATCTTCCTTACCCTTCTTCAATTTGCGGCGGAGCTTGGACAGGCCGCCCTTGCTGCGTTCGCTTTCGGCCTCCACCAGTTTGTCGTACAGTGCCTGCAGGCGCTTTACGGCATCTTCCTGGGCCGGATCCTTGTGAAAGTCCGGGCGCTCAAGATCCTTTTGGTAGCGTTGCCAAGGGGTCAGGTTCGCGACGGTTTCGGAGGACATGGCTTCTGTCATCAGGATTTTCCTGCCTGCTAGGTGGATTTTCGGGCGCGGTATTGTCGCTTATTTCACGTTTTTTCGCCACGCCGCACGGGCGCCGGGGCAATAAGACGATTGGCGCAGTGTTTCGGCATGGGATACATCCGTTCGGGGGGGTATACTCCTTGAACGAGGAATGGCTCACTTGCAGGCAATGAAAGGACGATTTTTATATGACAAACCTGATTGTGGCGGCGGTTGTCGCGTTGGTGGTTGGCATTGTCATCGGGCTTATGTTTGGCCGGTCTGGCCAGGGAGCTTCGTTGCGACAGCGCCGGGCGGAGCAGCAGGTTGATGAGTTGCGTAGTGAGTTTACGCGGTATCAGGCCCAGGTGAATGAGCACTTTATGGAGTCTGCGCATTTGCTGCGGCGGTTTAATGATGCGTACCGGGATGTGAATCAGCATATGGCCCGGGGCGCGAATCGTCTGTGCAATGATGAAGACTGGCTGGAGGAGCTGGGGCAGGATTCTTCTGGTCGTCTTGGCCATTCCGAGGCTGAGCCTTCCGAGCCGCCTCGGGATTATGCGCCGAAGTCTGATCCGGAGGCCAAGGGTACGCTGGCCGAAGATTACGGTCTGAATGCGGATGGGTCTAAGCGGTCAGCTTAATTACATTTTAGCCCCCTGATATGGGGGTTTGGTTTTCTGGCTTGGTACCACGACTCTCCTAGCCTTCTGAGTTTGGTGTCTGGCCAGTCTGGGGAACGGCTTTCCAAAAACCGCTCCTTGCGGCACATCCATGTGGCGCTTCTGCTCCGCCATCCATGGCTCCGCAAATTTTTGGAAAGCCGTTCCCCAGACTGGCCGATCCTAACTGCTCAGGGATCGCTGGAATGAGCCTCCCCTTTCAGCTTCCCTGTCGTTTACACCGGGTTATCGCAGTCGATGAACTGGTGCATTACTCCGAATTCCCTTGCTAATGCTTCGCCCAGAGCCTGAACACCATACCGTTCGGTCGCATGGTGGCCGGCCGCGTAGTAGTGAATCCCGCACTCTCTGGCCGTGTGAGTCGTCGGCTCGGAGATCTCGCCGCTGATGTAGGCGTCGACACCCGCATCCAAAGCCGCGTTGATGAACCCCTGAGCTGCCCCGGTGCACCAGGCGACAGTCTTGATCATTTCCGGGCCATTGCCTACGTGAAGCGGCTGCCGGTTCAGGGCTCTGGCGAGGTGCAGGCCGAACTTTTCGGATGACATGGCTTCGGGCAATTCACCTTGCCACACTAATCCACTCATTGGGCGTGGATTCTGGATGCCAAGTATATCGGCGAGCTGGCGGTTGTTGCCGTACTCGGGGTGGTCATCCAGTGGCAGGTGGTAGGCGACGAGGTTTATGTCGTTGTCCAGAAGCTGCTTGATGCGGTTCTTTTTCATTCCGCGAATGGTCTGATCTTCACCTTTCCAGAAATAGCCGTGGTGGACCAGGATCATGTCTGCGTTTTGTTTTACGGCTTCGTCGATCAGGGCCTGTGATGCGGTCACACCGGAAACGATGACGTCTACATGTTCACGCCCCTCGACTTGGAGGCCATTCGGAGCGTAGTCCTGAAAATTTTCGGGCGCTAACCATTCGTTTATTTTCGCGAGAACGTCGCTTCGGTTTGCCATGTCTACCTCCCTTATTCTTGCGATATTTCTGAACGGATCAGCGCGCACACTGTACGAGGCGAGGGGCTGGAAAGGCTTTCCAAAAATGTGCGGAGCCATGGATGGCGGAGCAGAAGCGCCACAGGGAAGTGCCGCAAGGAGCGGTTTTTGGAAAGCCTTTCCTGCCCCTTGCTATGCACGATAGATGAAGCGCTGATTTTCTCCCAAATTCGCTGCCGATTTAGAGAGAATCCAGGCCCTTGATCAAAGCGTTGTTCTGATCGCTGGTGCCAATGGTGATTCGCAGGAAGTCACTAATTCGCGGCTTATTGAAGTGGCGAACGATGATGCCCTGCTCTCTCAATTTTGCTGCGATCTCTGCACCTTCGTGGTCGGGATGACGAGCGAACACAAAGTTCGCTTTTGATGGCAGCACTTCAAAGCCCCTCTGCTCAAGCTCTTCCGTCACTCTCTTCCGCTCACGGATCACACCGCTACAAGAATCTTCAAACCATTGCCTGTCTTCAAAAGCGGCAACGGCGCCAGCCAGCGCCAGGCGGTCCAGCGGATAGGAATTAAAGCTGTCTTTCACGCGATTCAGAGCCTCGATCAGCTCTTCATTACCCACCGCAAAGCCGACGCGCAGCCCTGCCAGCGAACGGGCCTTGGAGAGGGTCTGACAAACCAGCAGGTTCGGATACTGGTTTACCAGACGAATCGCCGTATCACCGCCGAAGTCCACGTAAGCTTCGTCTACCACCACCACGCTGTCCGGGTTGGCTTGCAGGATCTCTTCCACGTGTTGCAGGCCCAGGTAGCGACCAGTCGGCGCGTTCGGGTTCGGGAAGATGATGCCACCGTTGGGGCGTTTGTAGTCTTCCGGGTTGATCTCGAAGCTGTCGGTCAGCGGAATCACCGTGCTTTCGATCTGGTACAGGCCGCAGTACACCGGGTAGAAGCTGTAGGTGATATCCGGGAACAGGATCGGTTTGTCGTGTTTCAGCAAGCCCTGAAAAATGTGCGCAAGAACTTCGTCCGAGCCGTTGCCGACAAACACTTGCTTTGCATTAATCACAAAATCAACGTGGTAGTCGGCGATCGCTTCTTTCAGCGCCAGGCCTTCCGGATCCGGATACAGGCGCAGGTTGTCGTTCAGCTCTTTTTGAATCGCTTCGATCACCTTCGGCGACGGACCAAACGGATTTTCATTGGTGTTCAGCTTCACCAAATTAGCCATTTTTGGCTGTTCGCCAGGTACATACGGCTGCAATTCGCTGACCAGCGGGCTCCAGTATTTACTCATATATCTTGAACTCCAAAATGGTGCAGGAGCCGGGTTGGTTGTATTTATTTGGGAGTTTTCGCAGGGCAGGTAGGGCTTTCCAAAAACCGCTCCTTACAGCACATCCATGTGGCGCTTCTGCTCCGCCATCCATGGCTCCGCAAATTTTTGGAAAGCCCTACCTGCCCTGCTATTCGAACCTTCCAGTACAACCAACCCGGCTCTCAAGCTATTCAGATAGACCAGCAGCACCCAAGGCCACCGCAGAAATCAGTCAGTCTTTGATACGGTACTCGGCCGAACGGGCGTGGGCCGTAAGGCCTTCACCGCGCGCCAACACAGAAGCCACACGGCCCATGCGGTCAGCGCCTTCCGGAGTAAAACCGATCAGGGACGATCGTTTTTGAAAATCGTATACACCCAGCGGGGAACTGAACCTGGCAGTACCACTGGTAGGCAGTACGTGGTTCGGACCAGCACAGTAGTCGCCCAAAGCCTCGGCAGTGTAGCGGCCCATAAAAATAGCCCCGGCATGGCGGATATCATCCAGCATCGCCTGCGGGTCTTCTACCGACAGCTCCAGGTGCTCCGGAGCAATGCGGTTGGAAACCTCAGCCGCTTCTTTCAGGTCAGCCACTTTGATCAGTGCACCACGGCCCAGCATGGAAGTGCGAATGATGTCTTCACGCTCCATAGTCGGCAGCAGCTTGTTAATGCTCGCTTCCACGGCATCCAGGAAATCCGCATCCGGGCTCACCAGAATGCTCTGGGCCTGCTCATCGTGCTCGGCCTGGGAGAACAAGTCCATGGCAATCCAGTCCGGGTCGGTCTTGCCATCGCAGATCACCAGAATCTCGGAAGGCCCGGCGATCATGTCGATACCGACCACACCAAACACCTCCCGCTTGGCCGTGGCCACGAAAATATTCCCCGGACCCACAATCTTATCTACCGAAGGCACAGTTTCCGTACCGTACGCCAAAGCCGCAACCGCCTGGGCGCCACCGATGGTGAACACCCGGTCCACACCCGCAATCGCCGCCGCCGCCAGCACCATGTCGTTCACCACGCCATCCGGCGTAGGAACCACCATGATCACCTCGGCAACCCCGGCAACCTTGGCAGGAATCGCATTCATCAGCACAGACGATGGATACGCAGCCTTACCACCCGGCACATACAAACCAGCCCGATCCAGCGGCGTCACCTTCTGCCCCAGAATCGTTCCGTCTTCATCCTGATACTGCCAGGACTTCTGATTCTGCCGCTCATGATAACCCCGAACCCGCTCAGCAGCCTTCTCAAGAGCCACCCGCTGATCCTGCGGAATCCGCTCCAAAGCCTCCTGAAGACGCCCCTGATCCATCTCCAGCTCCGCCATGGAGTTAACCTTCAACCGGTCAAACTTCTCGGTAAACTCCAGAACCGCCGCATCGCCGCGGGTTTTCACCTCACGCAGGATATGCCGAACCGACTCATTCACCTGGTGGTCAACACTGTCATCCCACGCCAAAAGCTTGGCCAGCGCACTGTCAAAGTCGCCTTGTGTGGTGTTCAGTCTGGTGATTCTGTCGTTCATCTCGTTAATCCTGCGTTGGATTGAATACTGATTTCCGTCGGATTACCCGCCAACAGTTCGGGGATTAAAAAACTCTGGGGCTTCCTAACTCAAAAGTATGCGGAAACCATCGGGTTGGCCCTTCCAAAAATGTGCGGAGCCATGGATGGCGGAGCAGAAGCGCCACAGGGACGTGCCGTAAGGAGCGGTTTTTGGAAGGGCCAACCCGATGGGTGACACACTCCCAAAGTATAGGGAAGCCTTACTCCTGAGAACCGCGCCGACGATCCACAGCCAGTGCCATCTTCTCGATGATGGGATTAATCTGCCCATGTTTCATCTTCATGGAAGCCCGATTCACCACCAACCGCGAACTGATATGGTCAATCAGCTCCCGCGGCTCCAGACCATTGGCCTTCAAGGTATTACCGGTATCCACGATATCTACAATCTCGTCGGCCAGGTCCAGAATCGGCGCCAGCTCCATCGCCCCGTAGAGCTTGATGATATCCGCCTGCCGCCCCTGGGCCGCGTAATAGCGCCGCGCCAGGTTCACAAACTTGGTGGCCACGCGGATGCGCCCCGCCGGAGGCTGCTCGCCCTTCTTGCCAGCGGTCATCAACCGGCAGCGGGAAATGTTCAGATCCAGCGGCTCGTAAAGCCCCGCGCCACCGTGCTCCATCAGCACATCTTTGCCCGTCACGCCCAGATCGGCGCCGCCGTACTGAACGTAAGTGGGCACATCCGTGGCACGGATAATCAGTACCCGCACGTTCGGATCCGTGGTCGGAAACACCAGCTTGCGGGACTTTTTCACGTCGTCCACCAGCTCAATACCGGCTTCCGCCAGCAGCGGCAGGGTTTCTTCGAGGATTCGTCCCTTCGACAAGGCGATGGTGATGGAATCTGTCATGGATCTATCCGGTTTCCCGTTGGTTAATTATGCCGGCAAACGGCGAATACTTGCGCCCAGCAGCTGCAGTTTTTCTTCAATACATTCATAGCCGCGATCTATGTGATAAATGCGGTCCACAATGGTATCGCCATCGGCAACCAGCCCGGCAATCACCAGGCTCGCAGAAGCCCGAAGGTCGGTGGCCATCACCGGAGCGCCGGTCAGGTGCTCCACGCCCTTGATGATGGCGGCATTACCTTCCAGGGTAATATCGGCACCCATGCGGATCAGTTCCTGCAGGTGCATAAAGCGGTTTTCGAACACGGTTTCCACGATGGTACCGGTGCCTTCCGCCACGGCGTTCATGGCCGCAAACTGGGCCTGCATGTCGGTGGGGAACGCCGGGTACGGTGCAGTGCGCAGGCTGACCGCTTTCGGGCGCTTGCCCTTCATGTCCAGCTCGATCCAGTCCGGGCCGGTGGTGATTTCCGCGCCGGCTTCTTCCAGCTTCAGCAGTACCGCTTCCAGCAGGTCTTCCCGGGTGTCTTTCAGTTTTACCCGACCACCGGTCGCCGCTGCCGCCACCAGGTAGGTGCCGGTCTCAATACGGTCCGGCAGTACGTTGTAGTGGCAACCATGCAGGCGCTCTACCCCGTTGATCTCGATGGTCGCGGTGCCGTGGCCCTTGATGTCTGCACCCATGGCGATCAGGCATTCGGCCAGGTCGACCACTTCCGGTTCCCGGGCGGCGTTTTCCAGAATGGTCTTACCTTCCGCCAGGGTGGCCGCCATCAACAGGTTCTCGGTACCGGTTACGGTAACCGTGTCCATGAAGATGTGTGCACCTTTCAGGCGACCGTTGGTTTTCGCCTTGATGTAACCGTTCTCCACCGTGATGTCTGCACCCATCAGCTCCAGGCCGTGGATGTGCAGGTTCACCGGGCGGGTACCGATGGCACAGCCACCGGGCAGGGACACTTCCGCTTCGCCGAAGTGCGCCACCAGCGGGCCCAGCACCAGGATGGAGGCGCGCATGGTTTTCACCAGCTCGTAGGGCGCGTGGAAGTGCTTGATGGTGTTGGCGTGAATTTCCACACTCATCTTTTCGTCGATCATCAGCTCCACGCCCATGCGGCCCAGCAGCTCGATCATGGTGGTGATGTCGTTCAGGTGCGGCAGGTTGCCGATGGTTACCGGCTCATCGGCCAGCAGCGTGGCCGCCAGAATGGGCAGTGCCGCGTTCTTGGCGCCGGAAATGCGAATCTCGCCATCCAGGGGCTTGCGGCCCCCGATCAGAAGTTTGTCCACAATACTTGTCCTGTGCTGTTCAGGCCTGGGCCTGCCGCTCGGCCCACTCGCTCGGGGTGTAGGCTTTCGGGTGAAGGGCGTGAATGGTGCCGTCCATAATGTGCTGGAACAGTACCTTGTTGATCATCTGCTGCCGTTTGATGGTGGGCAGGCCTTCAAATACGTCACCCACAGCAACCACAAGGTAGTGGCTGCCATCGACCTGTACCTGAACCTCGCAACCGGGCAGGGCTTCTTTAACAAGTTCGGTAACCTGGGCGGCGTCCATAGGGATTCCTCGACTGGTTTGAAATCAGGGGCGGAATTGTAACCAATTCCCGGGCGCCGGTCAGCTGTGTGTGGCAAATCCGGGAATCTGGTCTTCCAGATTGCTGAGGGCGGCCAGCGACAACAGGCGGTCGCTGGCACCCTGAAAGGTGAGGGGTTGCTGTTTTCCCAGGGCCAGCCGGTGCCAGCACAACAGCATGGACAACACCACACTGTGGGCGGTGGCCAGGCCGGAAAGGTCAACGGTTAACGGGACGCTGGCCGCCCCGATCAACTGTTCACCCTGCTTGCGCAGGGCGATCACGGTATCGGCGTTCACCTCACCGGTTACGGCGAGAGTATTACCTGAGAGCTCGACAGCCGGAGCGGTCATGAACGGTCCAGCTCCTCATCAAGCTTCAGGGCTTCAACAGCATCGCCCCAACCATCAATCACGGCCTGAACCTGGCCACGGTTCTGCTCCATTTCCTGGGCAAAGCGATCCCGGAATGCCAGGCCGATGTTCACGCCTTCCACAATCACGTTCTCCATCATCCAGCGGCCTTCGCCATTGCGGTACATGGAGTAGGTGACCGGATAGCGGTTGCCGGACGCGCTGATTACTTCCATCTGCACAGACGCACGGTCGTCGTTCTGAGCCAGGATTTCCGCGTCCAGCACGTTGATTTCGAAGTTCTCGGCACTCACCAGCGCCTGGGCGTAGCTATCGAACAGGCTGCGCTTGAACTTGGCCACAAACTCGTCCCGCTGTTCGGGAGAGGTCTGGCGAGCGTAGCGCCCCATTACCCGGGCTGCAATGCGGCGAAAATCCACAAACTGGTCCAGGGTTTCATCCATGCTGGCATAGAAGGCTTCCGGGTCCTGCTCGTAGAGGCCCTTTTCTTCATTGAGCTTCTGCACCAGCTTCTGGGTGTTTTCGTCTACATACTGTTTCAGGTCATCTTCCGGACCGGCCCAGGCCTGGCCCGCCACCAGGGCAACCATGGCAAACATCCAGATGAATCGTTGTTTCAGGGCAAGCATTGTGTTCTCCCGCATTCGTTTCTGTGCTCTGCCCCGCATCAGCGTCCGGAGGCAAAGTTACTGATCAGCCGCTCGAGATTCATGGCAGACTGAGTGGAATAAAAGGTGTCGCCCGGGCTCAGGGACTCGAGGTCGCCACCAACAGATATATCAATGTACTGATCTCCCAGCAGGCCGGATGTACGTATTACTGCTGCACTGTCCGCCGGGATATTGTCGATACCGGCATCGATAGCCAGCACTACCCGGGCCTGGAAGGTTTCGGTATCCAGCTCGATGGATTCGATGGCACCGATGGTGACACCCGCCATCGACACCTTGCCCCGGGGCGCCAGGCCTCCGGTGTCATTGAAGTTGGCATAGAGGGTGTAACGATCACCAGCCGATTTCGGAGACAGTCCGCTCACCTGCAACGCCAGGAACAGCAGGGCGGCCAACCCGGCGATCATGAACAGGCCTACGATTACTTCTGTGGTTCTTTGTGCCATTGCAGGCTCCCTGAAAATTTGATCAGAAATCGCCGAACATGACGGCCGTCAGGACGAAGTCCAGCCCGAGCACCGCCAGCGATGAATAAACAACGGTTTTGGTGGTGGCAGAACTGATGCCGGCGGAGGTGGGCACACAATCATAGCCCTGATACACCGCAATCCAGGCGCAGACAAAACCGAACACCACGCTCTTGATAACGCCATTCAGTACGTCATCCACAAAATCCACTGACGACTGCATGTTGCCCCAGAAGGCGCCTTCGAACACGCCCAGCCAGTCCACGCCCACCAGCATGCCACCCCAGATACCGACTACGGAGAAAATCATGGCCAGCACCGGCATGGCGATAAATCCGGCCCAGAGCCTGGGCGCAATCACCCGGCGCAAGGGGTCCACACCCATCATCTCCATACTGGAAAGCTGCTCGGTGGCTTTCATCAGGCCGATCTCTGCAGTCAATGCTGAACCAGCCCGACCGGCAAACAGCAGAGCCGTTACCACCGGCCCCAGCTCACGCACCAGCGTCAGGGCGATCATCTGGCCGATCGCAGCCTCGGAGCCGTAATCGCTGAGAATGGTGTAACCCTGCAGGCCCAGCACCATGCCGATAAACAGCCCGGACACCACCACAATGGCCAGCGACAGTACACCGACAAAATACAACTGGCGCAGCAACAGCGGAAACCCGGTCGCCGGCCGGGGAATGCCTGCCAGAACGCCCACCAGGAAACGCCCGGACCGGCCAAAGGAAGAAATCACATCCAACCCGCCACGGCCCAGGGCGGCAATACGGTCGATCATAGTGCGCCTCCGTTTACGCCGAAGTCCGCAGCGGCATCGCTGGCCGGATAATGGAACGGCACCGGGCCATCGGGCTGGCCATTCAGAAATTGCTGGACTCGGTCAGACGGATGCTGGCGCAGTTCCTCCGGAGTACCTTCTCCGATCACCTTACCGTCCGCCAGGATACAGGCGTAGTGGCAAATACTGAGAGATTCCGGCACATCGTGGGAGACCAGCACGCTGGTCAGCCCCATGGAACTGTTCAGATCCCGGATCAACTTCACCAGCACGCCCATGGCAATGGGGTCCTGCCCGGCAAACGGCTCGTCGTACATGATCAGTTCCGGGTCCAGGGCAATGCTACGGGCCAGTGCAACCCGGCGGGTCATGCCGCCGGACAGTTCGGAAGGCATGAGTTTACGGGCACCACGCAGGCCCACGGCCTCAAGCTTCATCAGCACGATGTCGCGAATCATGTCTTCCGGCAACCTGGTGTGCACCCTCAGCGGGAAGGCCACGTTTTCATAAACGCTCAGGTCAGTGAACAGGGCACCACTCTGGAACAGCATGCCCATCTTTTCCCGCAACCGGTAAAGGTCTTTGCGCTTGAGGGCCGGCACATTATGGCCGTCCACGGAAACCTGCCCGGAATCCGGCCTTAGCTGGCCGCCGATCAGGCGCAAAAGCGTGGTCTTGCCGGTGCCGCTGGGGCCCATAATGGCGGTGATCTTGCCCTTGGGTATATCCAGCGTTACGCCGTCGAAAATGCGGCGACCACCTCGGGAAAACACCACATCCTTAAGTGTTATGTAAGCAGATGACTCCATAATCCATCCTTCTCGGGGAGCGCCTACATTAAGACAAGAGGTTCATAAATGATATACTTGCCAGCCAATCGCTCACGGCCCGGATGGTAGCCGGGGCAGCCAAACCAAGCAAGCGGACAGAGGGAAAACCAGCCGAGATGACAGACTCCAACTCTTCAGGTGGCCAGGACTACCGCACCTCTGCCCTGCGGGCTATCCGCATCGAACGGGAAGCTATCGAAGCCCTTGAGGGCCGCATTAATGGCGACTTCACCCGGGCTTGCGAGGTCATCATGGCCTGCAAGGGCCGCGTGGTGGTGACCGGCATGGGCAAATCCGGCCACATCGGCAACAAGATTGCCGCCACCCTGGCCAGCACCGGCACGCCTTCATTCTTTGTACACCCCGGCGAAGCCAGCCACGGCGACATGGGCATGATTACCCCGCAGGACGTAGTGATTGCCATCTCCAACAGTGGCAGCACCAGCGAAGTGGTTACCATCCTGCCCCTGATCAAGCGCATGGGCGCTCCGCTGATCAGCATGACCGGCAACCCCAACTCGGTCCTGGCCAAGGAAGCCATCGCCAACCTGGATGTCAGCGTGGCTATTGAAGCCTGCCCCCTGGGCCTGGCCCCCACCTCCAGTACCACCGCCACCCTGGTGATGGGCGATGCCCTGGCCGTGGCCCTGCTGGAAGCCCGCGGCTTCAGCGCCGAAGACTTCGCGTTCTCCCACCCCGGCGGCAGCCTGGGCCGGCGCTTGCTGCTGCGGGTCTCCGACATCATGCATTCCGGCGATGCAATTCCGAAAGTCACCGAAGATGTCAGCCTCAGCACCGCGCTGCTGGAAATCACCCGCAAGGGTCTGGGTATGACCACGGTAGTGAATACAAAGGACGAACTGACCGGCATCTTCACCGATGGTGACCTGCGCCGTACCCTGGATAAATCCGTGGATGTGCACACCACTGTCATCCGGGATGTCATGACCCGCCACGGCAAAACCATCCGCGCCGACCACCTGGCCGCCGAAGCCCTGAACATGATGGAAGAACTGAAGATCAACGCCCTGCCGGTCACCGATGAAAACGGCCAGCTGACCGGCGCCATCAACATGCACGACCTGCTGCGCGCGGGGGTTATCTGAATGACCGGCATGGTTCACCCCCTGCAAAACCAGTGGAACGACGCACTGAAAGCCAAAGCCGCCGCCATCCGCCTGGTGGCCTTTGACGTAGACGGCATTATGAGTGATGGCCGCCTGTACTTCAGCGCCGGCGGCGACGAGCTGAAAACCTTCAACATCCTGGATGGCCTGGGCCTGAAACAGCTGATGCACGCCGGCATTACCGTGGCGGTGATTACCGGCAGGCGCTCGCCGCTCACCGAAAAGCGCATGAACGACCTGGGCATCAGCCACCTGATGCAGGGCCGGGAAGACAAGCGGGTGGCCTTGCAGGAACTGGTGGCTGACATGGACATTACCGCCGGGCAAATCGGCTACATGGGCGATGACCTGCCGGACCTCCCTGCCCTGCAGTACGCGGGCCTTGGCATCAGCGTGCCCAACGGCCACTGGCTGGTCCGTCAGCATGCCGACTACTGCACGCAGGCAGCGGGCGGTCAGGGCGCCGTGCGCGAAGCCTGCGAACTGATTCTCTGGGCCCAGGGCCAGCTGGAAAACACCCTGGCCCCCTACCTGGCCGAATCACAGGACGACCGGGCATGATCCGGCGGTTCTTTTCCTCACAGGCCGGCAAACCCTGGCTGCGCACCCTGGCCCTGGCGGCTACTGTTGCCGCCACGATTTACCTGATGTGGCAAAGCGGCGAGCCACCGGTACCCGATCCCGAAGCGGCACAGCTTCGGGGCCCCGCCGAGCCGGACGGCTTCGTGGTGGGCGCCGACTACCGGGCCTGGAATGAACAGGGCACCCTGGAAATCCACATGACCAGCCCCCGCATCGAGCAGTTCGATCACGACAGCAGCGCCAGGATGACAGACCCGAGCGCCCGCCTGTTCGGCGAGGGTGAGGCCGAACCGTGGATAATTGAAGCCGATGCAGGTAGCCTGCTGCAGTCTCAGGGGCTGATGCACCTGGAAGGTAACGTGACCGTACTGCGCACCAGCGGCGACTCCCGGGCCACGCTGGCCACGGAAGCGCTGACCCTGGACAACAACGAAGGCACCGTATTCACCGACCTGCCGGTAACCATTACCGAGCCGTTCGGTACCACCCAGGCCACCGGCATGAAGGCCTGGATTGATCAACGCATACTGGAACTCAACTCCCGGGTGGAAGGGCAATATGAAACCGTCAGGTAAGCTCCGTTTTTATCCGCCGGCGCTGCTGGCTGCCGCGCTGATGCTGGCCGCCCCGGCGATGGCCTTTGATATGGACTCGAACACCCCCATCCAGGTGAGTGCCGACTCCGCCCGGCTGGATGACAGCGCCGGCGTGGCCACCTACACCGGCGACGTGGAACTGGTGCAGGGCAGCACCCGGCTGGAAGCCCAGCGGGCGGTGCTGTACCGGGACGACCAGGGCCTGAGCCGCATTGAAGCCAGTGGATCACCCGCCCATTACCGCCAGCCCTCCCGGGAAGGCGAAGGCATGACCAATGCCAGCGCCCTGAACATTACCTGGGCCGCGAAAGACAACCAGCTGACCTTCGAGCGCCAGGCCGTCATCGAACAGGCGGGCAACACCTTCAAGGGTGATGTTATTCATTACAATACGGTCAGCCGGGTGGTCACCGCCGAGGGCGGCAATACAGAAACCGGCGGTTCCGGCCGGGTCGAAATGGTCATCCAGCCGCGTAACACCGGCCAGTCCAGTAACGGGGAAGGTTCTGATGGCAGTACTCAGGGCCAGTAATCTGGCCAAAAGCTACAAGCAGAAAAAAGTGGTCCTGGATGTTTCCCTGGAGATCCGCTCCGGAGAAATCGTCGGCCTGCTGGGCCCTAATGGCGCAGGCAAAACCACCTGCTTTTACATGATCGTAGGCCTGGTGCCGGCAGACCGGGGCCGCATCACCATCGACAGCCAGGACATCACTCCGCTGCCCATGCACGGCCGCGCCCGTAAGGGCATCGGTTACCTGCCCCAGGAAGCCTCGGTATTCCGCAAACTCACCGTGCGGGACAACATCATGGCCATCCTGGAAACCCGCAAGGGCCTGAACCGGGCCGACCGGGAAGCCAAGCTGGAAGAGCTGCTGGAAGAATTCCACATCACCCATATCCGGGACAGCCTCGGCATGGCCCTGTCCGGTGGCGAACGTCGCCGGGTGGAAATTGCCCGGGCCCTGGCCATGGAGCCTGCCTTCATCCTGTTGGACGAGCCCTTCGCCGGGGTAGACCCCATTTCCGTCAGCGACATCAAACACATTATCCGGCACCTGCGGGATAAGGGCATTGGCGTACTGATTACCGACCATAACGTGCGGGAAACCCTGGACATCTGTGAGAACGCCTACATTGTGTCCGGCGGCCACATCATTGCCTCCGGCAACTCCGAGGCCATCCTCGCCAACCAGCAGGTAAAAGAGGTGTATCTGGGGGACGAATTCCGCCTTTAAGCGGAGCGCCCCGCCCTTTCACCGAGGTCTGATTGTGTTGCAGAACGGTAACAAGTAAACTCGGCAAAGATCTTGCAAGGAAATTCGATTTTTTACCGGGATACCAGTCTGTTATGGATCTAAAGCCATGGTTATGAAAGCCTCGTTACAGCTAAAACTGGGCCAGAGCCTGACCATGACGCCCCAGTTGCAGCAGGCCATCCGCCTGTTGCAGCTTTCTACCCTCGATCTCCAGCAGGAAATCCAGCAGGCGCTGGACTCCAACCCCATGCTGGAAACCGCCGAGGACGACGACCACGGCCCGGACGACACCACCGAACAGCAAAGTTCTGACGACCAGCACAACGAAACCGCCAGCGCCCAGGATGACAACGCCCCGGAAAGCAGCAACGACTGGGACGAATCCGAAAACGGGCCGGACTGGAACTCGGAAAACGACATTACCGACACCATTCCTGACGACCTGCCGGTCGATACCGCCTGGGAAGACATCTACCAAACCGCCCCGGCCAGCACTCCGAAAGACGACGACGAGAACGACTCGGACTTCGAAACCCGCAACTCCCCTACGGAAACCCTGCGGGATCACCTGGAATGGCAGCTGAACCTCACCCCCCTGAGCGAACGGGACCAGGCCATCGCGCACGCCCTGATGGACGCCGTGGACGACCGGGGCTATCTCACCTCGCCGCTGGACGAAATCCACGCCGGCCTGCGTGAAGACAGCGATGAAGACCCACTGGACCTGGATGAGGTAGAAGCCGTGCTGCACCGGCTGCAGCATTTCGACCCCCCGGGTGTGTTTGCCCGGGACCTTCAGGAATGCCTGCTGATCCAGCTGAACCAGCTGCCACCGGACACCCCCTGGCTGCGCCAGGCGCGCCAGGTTGTCACCCAGTTCCTGCACCTGCTGGGCAACCGTGACTACGCGCAGCTGCTGCGCCGCAGCCGGCTGAAGGAAGACCAGTTGCGGGAAGTCCTGGCCCTGATTACCAGCCTGAACCCGAAACCGGGGGATGTGATTGATCACGGTGATACCGACTACGTAATCCCCGATGTGATCGTGCGCAAGCATGAAGGCCGGTGGCGGGTGGAACTGAACCCGGAAATTGCTCCGCGCATCCGGGTGAACGCCAGTTACGCCTCGCTGATTCGCCGGGCCGACAGCAGCGCCGACAACACTTACCTGCGCGACCAGCTGCAGGAAGCCAAGTGGTTTATCAAGAGTCTGCAGAGCCGCAACGAAACCCTGCTGAAAGTGGCCACCCGCATTGTCGAGCACCAGCAGGGCTTCCTGGACCAGGGTGAGGAGGCCATGAAGCCCCTGATCCTGTCGGACATCGCCCAGGCCGTGGAGATGCACGAGTCCACCATCTCCCGGGTAACCACCCAGAAATACATGCACACACCCCGGGGCATCTTCGAGCTGAAGTATTTCTTCTCCAGCCACGTGGGCACCGCCGAAGGCGGGGAGTGTTCCTCTACGGCAATTCGTGCCATGATCAGGAAACTGATTGCAGAGGAAACCCCGAAAAAGCCGTTGAGCGACAGCAAAATTGCGGCCATGCTAGGGGAACAGGGTATCAACGTGGCCCGGCGCACCGTGGCCAAGTATCGGGAGGCCATGCACATACCTCCTTCGAACGAACGCAAGCGACTGGTTTAAGCCTTTACCGGCAATCGTTTACCAATATTCACCGGGGCACGAAGCTCTGGTACTCAGTCCGGCGGAACGCCGGCATGATGACAACAGGAGACGCCAATGCAACTCAACATTTCAGGCCATCACGTAGAACTGACCCCTGCACTGAAGGATTACGTCAACACCAAGTTCGAGAAGCTTGAGCGCCACTTTGACCACATCAGTAACTGTCAGGTGACGCTGGAAGTTGAGAAAGTTCGCCAGATGGCTGAAGCTACCCTCCACGTAATTGGTGGCGAGATTCACGCAAAGGCTGAAAACGAGGATATGTACGCGGCAATCGATGCCCTGGTGGACAAGCTTGACCGCCAGATCCTCAAGCACAAGGAAAAGAACGTAGACCGGATGCACGGTAACGGCTAAGCGCCTTCAGGCGCAGGCTACCGGGTAATTCAATCGAACGAGCTGCGGCAGGGCTACCGGCCGCAGCCTTTTTTTTACGGGTTCACAGTTAATCCATGAGCGATACATCCCTGACCATCGACAACATCCTGGCCCCTGCACTGACGCTGTGCCAGGTACCGGCGTCCAGCAAGAAACGGGTGTTGGAGTTTATTGCCGAGCGGATTCACTATCAGGACGAGACTCTCAACGATAACGACATCTTCAACAACCTGGTGTCCCGGGAGCGTCTTGGCAGCACAGGTATCGGGCAGGGTATCGCCATACCCCACTGCCGCCTGGAAGGCCTGGATCGGGTAATCGGAGTGTTGATGACCCTGGCCGAGCCGGTGGACTTCGATGCCATCGACAACCAGCCGGTAGACCTGGTGTTTGCCCTGGTTGTGCCCAAAGAAGCCACCAGCGAGCACCTGGAGCTGTTGAGCCAGCTTGCTGAACGTTTCAACGACAGCGCATTCTGCGAGCGCCTGCGCAAATGCCAGGATGCCGACTCCCTGTATAAGGGCATGACCACCGACAGCCAGTAACCGAGGGCTGTCAAAGTACGGGAGAAGCCTAACCATGAAGCTGATCATCGTCAGTGGCCGGTCCGGGTCGGGCAAAAGTACGGCACTGCACGTACTGGAAGACCTGGGGTTCTATTGCATAGACAACCTGCCCATCGGCCTGCTGTTTCCCCTGACCCGGGAAGCCGTGGCCCACGAGGCCCCCGGCCGCCTGAAGAAAATGGCGGTCAGTATCGATGCCCGCAACCTGTCCGGTGAACTGGCCAATTTCGAGGACATCTACCAGCGGCTGGGTGATACCGGGATCGAGATCGAAATCATCTTCCTGGATGCCGACGAGCAATCCCTGCTCCAACGGTTCCACGCCACCCGGCGCAAGCACCCCCTGAGCGACGACAAGACCTCTCTGCGCGAAGCCATCAGCAACGAGAAACAGCTGCTGGAACCGCTGTCGAAGCTGGCCGACCTGTATATCAACACCACCGGCCTATCCATGTACGAGTTGCGCGACATGGTGAAACAGCGGGTGGCCGGCCGCAAGGAACAGGAAATCGCCCTGCTGTTCCAGTCATTCGGTTTCAAGCACGGCGTGCCGGTAGATTCCGATTATGTATTCGACGTGCGCTGCCTGCCCAATCCGTACTGGGACACCAGCCTGCGCAAGCACACCGGCACCGACCAGCCGGTAATCGATTTCCTGGAGCGGGAACCGCTGACCGGGCAAATGGTGGACGACCTCACCGGTTTCCTGAACACCTGGCTACCGTCCTTTGCCGACAGCAACCGCAGCTACATGACCATTTCCATCGGCTGCACCGGTGGCCAGCACCGGTCGGTGTATGTGTGCGAGCAATTGGGCGCTTACTTCCGCAAGCAGTACCGCAACGTGCAGGTGCGCCATACCGAGTTGCCTCACCTGCAAGCCCGGGGAGAGATCTGAGCCGCCATGATCTGCCGCCCCATCACAATTATCAACAAGCTCGGGCTGCACGCCCGGGCCACCAACAAGCTGGTGACCACCGCCTCCCGGTTTGACAGCAAGATCACCCTGAAGGCCAAGGGCCGGGAAGTGGATGCCCGCAACATCATGCAGGTGATGATGCTGGCCGCCAGCCAGGGCACCGAAGTGGAGCTGACCGCCGATGGCCCGGACGAACAGGAAGCCATCGACGCCCTGATTGCACTGATCGACGACTATTTCGGCGAGGGTGAATAAAACTTCGTAATTCACCTGCAAGTCTTCCTCACCTGTGTAACCTAACTCCGCTATAATACAAAGGTTTTCTGATCGCAGGTGGTTTCATGACCGACATTCTGGAAAAAAGTCAGGCCCGACAGCGGCTTCGCTCCCTCAGTGAGGCCCTCGACAGTGGTGCCCTCAAACAGGTAGCGCGCATCCTGAATGGCGGCCTGAGCCCCAGTGATATTGCCCACCTGCTGGAATCTTCCCCGCCACGGCAGCGGGTTTTGCTGTGGAAGCTGGTCGACAAACAACTGGAAGGTGAAGTCCTCCAGTACATGTCGGACGACATCCGGGCCGACTTCCTGAGCGAGTTCAACGCCCAGGAACTGGCCAACCTGCTGGAAGACTTCGAATCGGACGACCTGGCCGACTTGCTGCAGCAGCTGCCGGATACGGTGATCCAGGAAGTCTTGGACACCATGGACGAGCAGGACCGGCAGCGGGTAGAGGAAGTACTCTCGTACCCGGAAGACACCGCCGGTGGTCTGATGAACACCGATACGGTGACGGTGCGCCCGGACATCACCATTGACGTTGTTCTACGTTACCTGCGCCGGCACCGTACCCTGCCGCCGATGACCGACAGCCTGATTGTGGTCAGCCGGCGCGACGAATTTATCGGTATTCTTCCCATTACCCGCATGCTGGTATCCAATCCCGGTGCCACCGTGCGGGAGGTCATGGATACCGATATAGAGCCGATCCACGTCACCCTGTCCGACACCAAGGTTGCCACCCTGTTCGAGCGCTACGACCTGATCTCCGCGCCGGTGGTGGATGAAACCAACCGGCTGCTGGGCCGGATCACCATCGATGACGTGGTCGACGTTATCCGGGATGATGCCGACCACTCCCTGATGAGCATGGCCGGCCTGGACGAAGACGAAGACACATTTGCCCCGGTGATGAAAACCACCAAGCGCCGGGCGGTCTGGCTGGGCGTAAACCTGATTACTGCCTTTACCGCCTCGGCAGTCATCGGCCTGTTTGAAGAAACCATCCAGCAGGTGGTTGCCCTGGCGGTACTGATGCCCATCGTAGCCAGCATGGGCGGCATTGCCGGCAGCCAGACCCTGACCCTGGTTATCCGCGGCATGGCCGTGGGCCAGATCAGCGGCGCCAACGTAGGCTGGCTGCTGAACCGGGAGTTTCTTTCCGGCGTACTCAACGGCCTGTTATGGGCCCTGGTGGTGGCGACAGCCGCGGTGCTCTGGTTTAACGACTGGCTGATTGGTGCGGTAATTGCCGCTGCCCTGGTGATCAACCTGGTAGCTGCGGCCCTGGTGGGCACGGTGTTGCCCCTGTTCCTGAAATCCCGGAACATTGACCCGGCGCTGGCCGGCAGCGTTATCCTGACAACGGTAACCGATGTTGTCGGTTTCATGGCCTTCCTGGGATTGGCCACCCTTTTCTACGCCTGACAGACAAGCCTTATTGCCATGACAGACCAACACGAAGACCAGTTCGAGGAAGATTTCGGCCCTAGTAAATCCCAGCTCAAACGGGAAATGCACGCCCTGCAGGAACTGGGCAAACGCATGCTGGACCTGAGCGATGAACAACTGGCCTCGCTGACCATCAGCGAAACCCTGAAAGCCGCCATTGTGGAATCACGCCGGATTAACCAGCGCGAAGCCCGGCGCCGGCACCTGCAATACATCGGCAAGGTGATCCGCCAGGAAGATGACCCTGAAGCAGTGAGCCGGGCCATTGATGCCTTCCACGCCGGCAGCGAGGAACACACGCGCCGGCACCACCTGGCCGAGCGCTGGCGCGACCGGATGATTGCCGAGGGCGACAAGGTAGTGGGCGAGTTTATTGACTACTGTCCGACCGCCGAGGTGCAGCATCTGCGCAACCTGGTGCGCAACGCCCGCAAGGATGTGGAGAAAGAGAAGAATACCGGCCAGTCCCGAAAACTGTTCCGCGCCCTGCGGGAATGGATCGACGACGCCGAGCAGCAGTAATCACGGTGGGGCGCAACGCCCCACCGCTTTACAAGCGCCGGTGCTGCCACACCGGCATGCGGGTTCTCAGCTGTTCCAGCCGCTCCAGGTCCAGGTCGGCCAGCACCACGCCGGGGCCCTGCTCTAGTTCGCAGACCACCTCGCCCCAGGGATCACAAATCAAGCTATGGCCGTAGGTTTTGCGGCGTTCGCTGTTCTGGCCACCCTGCCCCGCTGCAACCACCCATACCTGGTTCTCGATGGCCCGGGCGCGAATCAGGGCATGCCAGTGGGCATCACCAGTTTGCCAGGTGAAGGCGCTGGGCAGGCACACCCAGTCCGCCCCTTGCTCCCGTAGCGCCCGGAACAGCTCCGGGAAGCGCAGGTCGTAGCAGATTGCCAGCCCCAGCCTGCCCGCCGGCGTATCCACAGTAACCACCTGCTGCCCGGGCTCGAAGCTGTCTGACTCCCGGTACTGGCCGTGGGCATCGTCCACCATGGCATCGAACAGGTGGATTTTGTCATAGCGGGCGACTTCGTGGCCCTGGTCGTCATACACCAGGCAGCTGGCCCGCACCCGGTCCGGAATATCGCTGCCGTCAGGCCGGTTCGCCAGCGGCAGGGAGCCGCCGACAATCCAGAGTTTGTTTTGCCGGGCCTGGTCAGCCAGGAAACGGCGGATGACCGGTTCCGGCCCGGCCTCCTGCTCACCGCAGCCACGCATCTTCCCCGTGGCCAGTACGGCAAAGTTCTCGGGAAGCACGGCCACCTTCGCGCCCTGCCCTGCGGCTTCGGCCAGCAAGCGCCCGGCTTCGTCCAGGTTGGCTGCAACATCGTGGCTGCTGACCATCTGTATGGCGGCTACCTGTGTCATCCTTCCCTCCTTACTGTTCGGCAGTATCAAATACACTGCGCAGATCAACTTTGGGTTCGCTCCAGCTACCGGTGACACTGTAGGTGGCGCTGGTCAGTTTGCTCAAGGGGTCGCCAAGGATCTTGTCCAGCACAAACAAGGCGCCACCAATCGGAGCGCTGGCTCCCATCAGTATGGCAGCCAGGGGCAGGTTCTGGGTAACCGGTAACACCACCACCAGTCGCATATCCAGGCTTTCATCGGCCATGTTGGTGGAGCCGTTGATCTTGAAGGCACCGGATGGGCCCACCAGTTGCAGCTCCGGGTCCATGGTAACCAGCCCGTCACTGATGCGGGCCTTGCCGGAAATGGCATCAAAGGCCACACCCCGCTCGTACAGGTCGGAAAAGTCCAGGCGCAGGCGGCGCCACAAAGTGTCGGTGTTCAGCAGGTTGAAGACCCGGAACAATTGGGCCGAGTTGTTCTGCTCCAGGATCACGCCATCGTCCAGCCGCACGCTGACTTCCCCGCTGAGCGCACTCAGGCCGATATCATTGGGGCCGCCAGGCCAGTCAATATCCAGCTCCACCGCCGTGGCCTGGTTGGTCATGGGGATGGAGCTGCCGGTGAGGGCTTCCAGGTCTTTCAGGGCACCGCCGGTCAGCTGGCCCTGAAAGCGGGTGGTTTCCCGGTCATCCACGACCCGCCAGACCATGTCACCTGCCAGTTCCAGGGCACCCAGGCGGCCTTCAATCGCCTCCACATTCAGCTGGTGCGGGGCCGGGCGCAACCGGAAGCTCCAGCTGCCCGCCGACTCACCCCCAAGCTTGAGGTTACTGATGCGGCCGTCCACATCCGGCCAGCTGCCAATATCCAGCTGGCGGAAGGCTTCCAGCTGTTGCTCCAGGGTCAGCAGCTCAGGCGCTTGGTCCTGTTCGGTTGAAGCGTCCTCCCGACTTAGGTGCAGGATGTGCAGGTCGACCTCAACCACGCCGTCGCCCTGCGGAATAACAACCCGGCCGGCGGCCCGTTCCGATTCGGTATTGACCACCCAGCGGTCGCCCAGGTCCAGCGCGCTGATGGTGATATCGGTGAGCCGGTGGCTGCCCAGGCTCAGGTAATCAAACTGCAGGTCCACGGCAGACTCCTTCCAGAGCAGGTCGAACGCCATCCGGTCCTGCCAGTCTCCGGTAATGCGCACACCTTCCGGAGCGAAAGGATCAACCCGGGCTTCCAGCTGCGCGGTTTGGTCGGCGGTTTTGCCCAGCGGTTCCGGCCAGTCTACGTTCAGGCCGGCAAGGTCGGAGGTCATCACAATGCTCGAGGGCCCGCTGGCATCAATCCGCATCCGCGCGCTGTAATCCAGGGTACCCGCCAGGCCAAAGCTGCTGTCCTCACCCGGCTCCCACTGCTGCAAGAACGCCGGCAGGGCCAGGCGGCCGTCCTGGCGGATCGACAGTGCATCACCCGCCGCATTCTGTGTGAACGAGACGCTGACCGGCTGATCCATAAAACGGGCATGGACCGGGCCACCGGAAAAACCCCGTTCGGTGTGGTAGGTCAGGTCCGTGCGGATTCCGGTCCAGCTGAGGTCGGGCCCTGGCAGGCGGAAACCGCCGTTTTCGGTTTGAACCCGGGCCTGCACGGCGGTATCAGCGCCATCGCTCAGGGGAATATCGATGTTCAGGCCGAGCTGGAACTGGCCGGCAAACCCGGCGCCACTGACCGCCTGCCCTGCCAGTTCGCCCAAGGGGCTGTTCGCCATCCACCAGGCGACTGCCTCGCCCGGCACGCCGGATGCCACATCCACCAGCACCCGGGTAGGCTGCTCGTCACTGCCCGGCACCACCCGGACCACGCCTTCGCTGACCTCAAGGCCCCCGGTCCGGGCCCTGTTCAGGGTAACCAGGGTGTCGGCATTCTGGACTTCAACCCGGCCGGCGGCGGCCTCTACCTCCGGCCAGCGGTCGTCGTAGCGAACCCGGGCATTCTCGAACTCGTACCACATGGATGACACAAAGGAGCCTTTGGGCGCGCCGGAATCAATCCGGCCGTGACCATAGTACTGGCCGCCGGTGATGTCGGCTTCGGTAATCCGGGTGGTGAGCCACTGATACAGCCCCTCGTCGACCACTTTCGATGGTACAAATTCCGCCAGCATTCCGGCCTCGGCGTTCTCCACGCCTACGCGCAGGCCCAGGTAGTCGTCCCCGGCGCGGTCCAGCCGCAGCTCGAAGGCACCGGTCAGGCGGGTATTGTCCTGATAGGAAAACACCAGGTCATCTGCCCGAACCCGGCTGACACCACCAGACACTTGCCAGGACACCCGGCCGGTCATGGCGTTAAAAGCCCAGCTGCCGGTATACAATTCCGGGAAACCCAGGGTGACAGGCTGGTGGGTATCCAGCTCAACAAAGCCCTGATCGGCTGTCAGCTGCAGACGGCCGTTGAGCCCGGTGGCACCAGGTGCGCCGCGCCAAGGCTCAACCCCTAAGCCCCTTACCTGCCCGGACAACATGAAATCCCGGGTCTGCTCCGGCAAATCCAGCAGCATGTCGTCCAGATAGCCGGTGGGGCGGTAGTGGTCCAGTGCATCTTCGGCCACCTCGGGCAAGACAGACAGAGCCCGCACCAGCCGCCGGATCGGGCCCAGCGGCACCGCATCAGCCACCAGCGCAGAGGAATCGGGCTGGTTCAGCAGGCGCACACTGAACGGTTCCACCTGGTCGCCATCCCATTGCCACTTGAGCTCCTGCAGCATCAGGTCGCCGCCCCGGCGCCAGCCAAAGCGGGTGCTGATGTCTTCCAGCGGAGCCAGTGACGCCATGCCGACACCCAGCTGAAGGTACGGGGTTTCCAGGGTGCCCTGTATCTGCTGCAAGTTGCCGTTTTCAAAGGTCAGCCAGGCCCGTCCGCCCAGATCGAACCCTTCCACCCGGATGCCGCGCCAGCTCAGGTCGTCGATCAGGCCATCAAACAGGCGGCCCGAATCCACATCCACATACAGCTGGCCGGTAAAGTCGCCCCGGAAAAAGCGCTGGCCTACCAGCGCGAAACTGGCCAGCTGGGTGGCCATGCCGCTTTGCATGGCACGGCCGGAGGCCTGGAACAGACCACGGGTATACAGCAAATCAAGTCTGGGAATATAGAGATGGCGCAGGTCGTCCTCGTTCTGGCCGATGGCCAGGCTAACCCGGGTAATCCGTACCTCCGGCTCCGACAACCACTGGCCCGCCAGCTTCAGCCACTCCCGGGCTGCCCCTTCATTGAGCGGTTCCAGTTCAGCCATCTGCTCGACCGGGTCCGAGAGCTGGTCTCCGAGTGCCCGAATCAGGGTAAGCACCAGACCATCGGCCTCGAAATCCTCGAACACCAGCCGAAGCCGTGATACCGACGCCAGGAAATCCAGCCGCAGGCGCAGGTGTTCCAGCTCGGCAATGGTGCGGCCGGAATCGGGATTGGAGAGCGTCAGTCCGGAGGCGGTCAGGGACGGGTCGAGCCAGTTCCAGCTGGAGGACAGCCGGGTAATATCTACATCCAGCCCGGTCTGGGCAGATATTTCAGCCGCAATACGGTCGGAAAAGCGGTCGACCTGGGCGGTCAGCTGCCGGCCGATGCCGGCATACAGGGCGAGCAATACCAGAACCACCAGGATCGACCACCAGACCGCGCCTGCAATCAGCTCCAATAGCCGGCCAACCGGGCCGCTTTTTGGCAGCTCCGGCTGATCGGTGTTCTGATCGCGGCTCGACATATGGCAGAGAACTCCCCGGCTGGTTCCGCCGGTCAGGCGTCAGAGCAGAACCACATCGTACTGCTCCTGGCTGTAGAAAGGCTCTACCTGGAAGCGAATGGTCTTACTGATAAAGGTTTCAAGGTCGGCCACGTTGTCGGATTCTTCGTCCAGCAGCCGGTCTACCACTTTCTGGGACGCCATCACGAGGTAGTTTTCCGCCTCGTAGGCCCGGTTTACCCGCAGGATCTCCCGGAAAATTTCATAGCACACCGTTTCGGCCGTTTTCAGGAAACCCCGACCATCGCAAATCGGGCACGGCTCGCACAACACCTGGCCCAGGCTTTCGGTGGTGCGCTTGCGTGTCATCTCCACCAGCCCGAGTTCCGACACCCCGGTAATCTTGGTCTTGGCGTGGTCCCGCTCGAGCATTTTTTCCAGCATGCGGTGCACCTGGCGCTGGTGCTCCGGGTCTTCCATGTCGATAAAATCGATAATGATGATGCCGCCGAGGTTGCGCAGGCGTAGTTGCCGGCTGATAGCCCGGGCCGCTTCCAGGTTTGTCTTGAAAATGGTTTCTTCAAGGTTCCGGTGGCCGACAAAGGCGCCGGTGTTGATGTCGATGGTGGTCATTGCCTCGGTCTGGTCGATGATCACATAGCCACCGGACTTCAGCTGCACCTTGCGGCTGAGCGCCTTCTGGATTTCATCTTCCACGGAATACAGGTCGAAGATCGGTCGCTCACCGGGGTAGTACTCAACCTTGTCGGCAAACTCGGTAACAAACTCCCGCACAAACTCCATCACCCGCTGGTAGCTCTCGCGGCTGTCGATGCGTACCTTTTCGGTTTGCGGCCGGATCAGGTCCCGGATGGTGCGGATAAACAGCGGCAGGTCCTGGTAAACAACGGCCGGAGCCTGCACCTTGCCGATCCGTTCCTTGATAGACACACTCAGCCGGTGCAGGTAGGTCATGTCGGCGATCAACTCTTCCGCCTGGGCAGCTTCTGCCGCTGTGCGGATGATGTAACCGCCCTGCACGTCGCTGTCTTCGGCCGCGGCTTCTTCGATCAGGGTTTTCAGGCGGGCGCGTTCGGTTTCGTCTTCGATGCGCTGGGAAATACCGACGTGGCTGACCCCGGGCATAAAGACCAGATAGCGGGACGGGATCGATAACTGGGTGGTCAGGCGAGCGCCCTTGGTGCCAATCGGGTCCTTGGTGACCTGCACCACCAGGGACTGGCCTTCGCGCAGCAGGGTGCGGATGTCGGGCACGGTTTTCGGGCCGTCTCCGCCTTCGTCGCTGGGCTGTTGGGTGCAGGCTACGTCAGAGGCATGGATAAACGCCGCCCGTTCCAGGCCGATATCCACGAATGCTGCTTCCATGCCCGGCAGCACCCGAACCACCTTGCCTTTATAGATGTTGCCAACGATGCCTTTGCGGCTGGTCCGCTCGATATAGGCTTCCTGCAACATGCCGTTTTCAACCAGTGCCACCCGGGTTTCCACCGGGGTTACGTTGATCAGAATTTCTTCGCTCATACCTGGTTTTCCTTACTGCGCGGCCAGTTCTGCCAGACCGGACAACCGGCCTGAGCGAGTAATTCGGCGGTTTCCTGTAGTGGCAATCCCACTACGGCACTGTAACTGCCTTTCAGTTCCCTGACAAAAATACCGCCACGGCCCTGAATGCCGTAGCCGCCGGCCTTATCCATCGGCTCACCACTGGCCACGTAGGCCCGAATTTCCGGCTCGTCCAGGGTACGGAACGTTACTTCGCTGATGCTCACCCGGGACTGGCAATCGCTTCCCCTGGCGAGCGCCACGGCGGTCATGACCTGGTGGGTTTGCCCGGACAAACGGGACAGCATACTGCAAGCATGGTCATCCGACTCCGGCTTGGCCAGGATCTCGCCGGCCAATACCACGGTGGTGTCTGAGCCCAGCACCAGGTTGTCCGGATGGCCAGCAGCAACCACCAGGGCCTTTTCCCGGGCCAGCCGCTCTACGTAGTGTTCAGGGGATTCGCCGGCCAGCGGGGTTTCGTCGATATCCGCCGGGCAGGCCCGGTGGCTTACGCCAATCTGGCTCAGCAGCTCGGCACGTCGGGGAGAAGCAGATGCCAGGATCAGGCCGGTCATAGGGTTATCCGAGTTTGCGGTTCAGGCTGTCGAGCAGTCCAGACACGAAGGGCCAGGCGACGGCACTGGTCAGCGCCGGCCACAGGTAACTGAAGCCGGGTGTGTCGGCGCCGAACAGCTGTTTAACGAAATGCACCAGCATCTGGTTGATGCCCACTAACAGAAACACCATCAGACACTGCTGGGGCAAGGGATACATGCGCAGGCGGTGATGAACCGTCAGAACCAGGAAGGCAATCAGGGCCATGGCCATGGCGTTGACGCCCAGCGGTGTGGATTCCAGGATATCCAGCAACAGACCCAGGCACCAGGCCATCACGATGCCGAATTGAGCAGGCGCCCGGAAGGTCCAGTAAAAGACGATAAGCCCCAGCCACTCGGGGCGGAACTCGAACCAGCCCACCGGGAACCAGGAAATACTGAGCACCAGCGCCAGCACAACCGTCAGGGCAAACAGGGGGTAGCTGATCACCGACAACATCAGTTCTGCTCCTCCACTTCTCCGAGCGGTACCAGCGGGGCTTCGGCTGGCTCATCCTTCTGCTGGAACACCACCAGTACCAGGCGGCTCTGGTTCAGCCGGGCCTTTGGCACGGCGACAATATCCACAAAGGGCTCGCCCGGCTCCTTGGAAATGCTGCTGACTTCTGCCACCGGATAGCCCCGGGGAAAACGACCGCCCAGGCCCGAGCTCACCAGCATATCGCCTTCGCGGATATCGGCAGTGTCGGGCACATGCACCAGCTCCAGTTCGTCGGTCTCGCCGTTACCCAGCAGAATCGAGCGCAGGCCGTTGCGAACCACTTCCACGGGCACGGCATGGCTGCTGTCCGACACCAGCAAGACCCGGGAGGTAAACTGGCTGGTCTGGATCACCTGGCCCAGCAGGCCTTCGGCATCGAGCACCGCCTGCCCGGCGGTTACACCGTCGTTACTGCCTTTGTTGATGACAACCTCATGGGAGAAAGGGTCAGGGGAGACCGCAACCACTTCGCCGACAATCACCCGGTCGTCCAGCACTTCGGAGGAGTTCAGCAAGCGGCGCAGTTCGTTGTTTTCAGACGCCAGGGCGGCGTATTTGAGGGCCCGGCGCTCGAGAATGAGCAGGCGGGTTTTGAGTTCTTCGTTCTCCTGCTGCAGGTCGTCGCGGCTGACAAACAGGCCGGAGAACCAGTCGCTGAAGCGGTAGGGCGCGTTGCCCAGCCAGTAGACGGGGCCAAGGCCGGTAGCAATCACGCTGCGCACCGGTGCCAGCTTGTCAAAACGGCCATCGGCAGCGATTAACGCTGCCGATACCAGAATCACAAGCAGAAGTCTGAAGCCGGGAACCGGCCCCTGAACGAAGATGGTCTTAATGGCTTAGCCCTCCCACGGGGTCACCCCTCCTGGGAGAACATTCCGATGCCACCGCGATCAATGACTTCCAGCGCCTTGCCGCCACCACGGGCGACACAGGTGAGCGGGTCTTCGGCGATGATCACCGGCAGACCGGTCTCTTCACTGATGAGTTTGTCGAGGCCACGCAGCAGGGCGCCACCACCGGTCAATACGATGCCGCGCTCTGCGATATCAGAGGCCAGTTCGGGCGGAGACTGCTCGAGAGCACTTTTCACGGTCTGGACGATCTGGGCCAGGGATTCCTGCAGGGCGTCCAGGATTTCTTCACTGTTCAGGGTGAAGGCCCGGGGAACACCTTCAGCCAGGTTGCGACCGCGAACGTCGATTTCGCGCACTTCCAGGCCTTCGTAGGCGCAGCCGATTTCGTGCTTGATGCGCTCGGCGGTGGAATCACCGATCAGGCTGCCGTAGTTGCGGCGCACGTAGGTGACGATGGCTTCGTCGAATTTGTCGCCGCCGACACGCACGGAATCCGCATAAACGATGCCGTTCAGGGAGATGATGGCGATTTCGGTGGTGCCGCCGCCGATGTCGACAATCATGGAGCCGCTGGCTTCCTCTACCGGCAGGCCGGCACCGATGGCCGCCGCCATGGGCTCTTCAATCAGGAACACTTCACGGGCGCCGGCGCCCAGGGCAGATTCGCGGATGGCTTTGCGTTCTACCTGGGTGGATTTGCTGGGCACACACACCAGTACGCGGGGGCTCGGGGTGATGAAGCTGTTTTCGTGCACTTTGTGGATGAAGTGCTGGAGCATTTTTTCGGTGACTACGAAGTCTGCAATCACGCCGTCTTTCATCGGGCGGATGGCGGTAATGTTGCCCGGGGTACGGCCAAGCATGCGCTTCGCTTCGGCGCCTACGGCGGCGACCATTTTCTGGGACCCGCTGGTGCGGATGGCGACAACGGAGGGTTCGTCCAGTACGATTCCGCGATCACGTACAAAAATCAGTGTGTTGGCGGTGCCCAGGTCGATGGACAGGTCGCTTGAGAACAGGCCTCGGAGTCTTTTGATCAGCATTAGTGTAGTTTCAACCTGAGAGTTGCGGTTGCGGATGTAGAAGAATCCGGCAACTTTAGCAGTGGCGCCATTTTCAGGCAAGGCGCCATCCGGGGCGGGAGCTTACCATTCTCACATTTTTGGGCGTGTTCCGGGGCCAATCTCTGGCGGGATTCTGGTAATATAAGCGGCTTGTTTTTTTATTCGTGCAAGGATGCCTTGGGGAACCGCCTTCCGAAAACCGCTCCTTCGGCCCCTGCTGGGTCCGGCCCGCAATCACAGATTGCGGTCGCTCAGCAGTCGCATGAAGCTTTGCTTCATAAGCGCTCGGCTGAGCCCATGTGGCGCTTCTGCTCCGCCATCCATGGCTCCGCAAATTTTCGGAAGGCGGTTCCCCAAGGCATCCCCAGGCGGCAGTGCAGTTTCAAACACAACCTGCTTCTGCGGCTGGGTATCATTGCATTAAATTGTTTTCACACACTCTTCTATTGGAGGCAACGTGAGCATTTCCCGCGAGGACATCGAAAAAGTTGCCGTGCTCGCCCGCATCAAGGTGGACGGCGAGCAGGTTTCGGCTCTGGAGAAAGATCTCGGCAATATCCTGGATCTGGTGGACCAGTTGAGTGCCGCAGATACCGATTCGGTGGAGCCCATGGCGCATCCGCTGGATGCGGTGCAGAAGCTGCGGCCGGATGTGGTTACCGAGACCAATCATCGGGAGGCGTTCCAGGCGATTGCGCCGGCTACCGAGGATGGGTTGTATCTGGTGCCCAGGGTTATTGAGTGATTTGGTCGTCCATCAGAGATTTCGGGATTTATCATGCATAACAAGTCTGTAGCAGAGCTTTCCAGAGAGCTGGAGAGTGGCAGGATTTCGAGTGTGGAGCTGACTCAGCAGTTCCTGGACCGTCTGAAGACTGAAGACGGCAAGTACAACAGCTTTATTACCATCTCCGACGAGCAGGCGCTGGCTGAGGCGAAGGCCGCTGATGAGATGCGCGCAGCCGGTAAGGCCACGGTGTGGACCGGGGTGCCGTTTGCTCACAAGGATATCTTCTGCACCAGCGGGGTTCGCACCAGCTGTGGTTCGAAGATGCTGGATAATTTTGTGCCTCCTTACGACGCCACGGTAACCGCCAATTTCAAGGCGGCCGGTGCGGTGTGTCTGGGCAAGACCAATATGGATGAGTTCGCCATGGGTTCGTCCAACGAGTCCAGTTTCTATGGCGCGGTGACCAATCCCTGGGGGCTGTCCAGCGGTGACAAGCGGGTGCCGGGTGGTTCTTCCGGTGGTTCTGCCGCTGCGGTTGCCGCGAGGCTGGTGCCGGCAGCGACGGGGACGGATACCGGCGGTTCTATTCGCCAGCCAGCGGCGCTGTGTGGCATTACTGGCCTGAAGCCGACTTACGGCCGGGTGTCCCGGTACGGGATGATTGCCTTTGCATCTTCCCTGGATCAGGGCGGGCCGATGGCGCGCACGGCAGAGGACGCGGCGTTGATGATGAATGTGATGGCGGGGCACGATCCGAAGGATTCCACCTGTATCGACCGGGAGGTTCCGGATTACACGGCCACCCTGAACGAGCCGCTTAAGGGCCTGAAGATTGGCTTGCCGAAGGAATACTTCAGCGACCAGCTGGCTCCGGCTATGGAAGAGCAGGTTCGCAATGCCATTCGCGAGTATGAAAAGCTGGGCGCGACGGTGAAGGAAGTGTCGCTGCCGAACGCGAAGCTGGCCATTGCGGCTTATTACGTGATTGCGCCGGCAGAGGCGTCCGCCAACCTGTCCCGGTTTGACGGTGTGCGTTACGGCTACCGCTGTGAAGATCCGAAAGACCTGATGGATCTGTACACCCGCACCCGGGCGGAAGGGTTTGGTAACGAGGTGAAGCGCCGGATTCTGGTGGGTTCCTATGCCCTGTCCGCCGGTTACTTTGATGCTTATTACCTGAAAGCCCAGAAGGTTCGGCGTTTGATCCAGCAGGATTTCATCAATGCGTTTAAAGAAGTGGACGTGCTGATGAGCCCGGTGTCGCCAACACCGGCGTTCAAACAGGGCGAGAAGAACACCGATCCGGTGTCCATGTACCTGGAAGACGTGTTCACCATCGCCATCAACCTGGCGGGCATTCCGGCCATGTCGGTGCCGGCCGGGTTTGTTGACGGCTTGCCGGTGGGGCTGCAGATTATCGGGGACTACTTCTCCGAAGCCCGCCTGCTGAACGCCGCCCATCAGTTCCAGCAGGTGACCGACTGGCACCAACGTGAACCCCAATAAGCCCGGACTAGGAGACGAACACATGCAGTGGGATATCGTGATCGGGCTGGAAATTCACGTTCAGCTCGCCACCCAGACCAAGATTTTCTCCGGCTCCAGCACCGCTTTCGGTGCCGAGCCCAACACCCAGGCCAACGCTGTTGACCTGG
Source organism: Marinobacter sp. L-46 (assembly GCF_056859535.1). Taxonomy (NCBI): domain Bacteria; kingdom Pseudomonadati; phylum Pseudomonadota; class Gammaproteobacteria; order Pseudomonadales; family Marinobacteraceae; genus Marinobacter; species Marinobacter sp. L-46. The sequence continues at coordinate 15,159 of NZ_JBSXOP010000045.1, read as the reverse complement.
CCATGCCCGGCACCCTGCCGGTGCCCAACGAGCAGGCATTTCGCTACGCGGTGATGTTCGGCCTGGCCACCAATGCAGAAATCGGCCGCCGCTCGGTCTTCGAGCGCAAGAACTACTTCTACCCGGACCTGCCCAAGGGCTACCAGACCACCCAGCTGGCGCAGCCCATTGTCGGCCCCGGCTATGTCGACATCGACCTGGCTGACGGCAGCACCAAGCGCGTGCGTATTCACCACGCCCACCTGGAAGAAGACGCCGGTAAGTCCCTGCACGAGGACTATCATGGCATGTCCGGCATCGACCTGAACCGCGCCGGCACACCGCTGATCGAGGTGGTCACCGAGCCGGACATGAACACCGCCGAGGAAGCCGTAGCCTTCGCAAAGAAGCTGCACAGCATCGTGACCTCCCTGGGCATCTGCGATGGTGACATGTCTCAGGGCTCCATGCGCTTTGACGTGAACATCTCCCTGAAACCGAAAGGCTCCGACACCCTGGGCACCCGCACCGAAACCAAGAATCTGAACTCCTTCCGGTTCATGGAACAGGCCATCGCCCACGAAGTGGAGCGGCAGATGGATATCCTGGAAGACGGCGGCAGCATCACCCAGGAAACCCGCCTGTACAACGGCGACCGGGACGAGTCCCGCTCTATGCGCACCAAGGAAGAAGCCAACGACTACCGCTACTTCCCCTGCCCGGATCTTCTGCCGGTGGAAATCGACGATGCCTTCATCGAAGACGCCCGCGCCCGCCTGCCGGAGCTACCCGACGCCCGCAAGGCCCGCTTCAAGGAGCAATACGGCCTGAACGACTACGACGCCGGCATCCTGTCTGCCGACGCCAAACTGGCCGCGTTCTTCGAAGAAACCGCTGAACACGGCAAAGATGCCAAACTGGCCTCCAACTGGATTCAGGGCGAGTTCTCCGCACGCCTGAATGCGGAAGAAAAGTCCGTAGCCGAAGCCCCGATTACCGGCGCACAACTGGGCGCCATGGTGACCCGCATCGCCGACAACACCCTGTCCTCTGCGGGCGCCAAGAAGGTGTTCGAGGCGTTGTGGGCGGGTGAGAACGACGATGTAGATGCCATCATCGAAGCCAAGGGCCTGAAGCAGGTGTCTGACACCGGCGCCCTGGAATCCATGGTTGATGAGGTGCTGGCCGGCATGCCGGATCAGGTGGCTCAATACCAGAACGAGGAAGATCCGAAGAAGCGCAAGAAGATGCTCGGCGGCTTCATGGGGCCACTGATGAAGGCTTCCAAGGGCCAGGGCAACCCCAAGCTGTTCAATGAGATTCTTGTTCGCAAGCTTGGCGGTTGATGGTTCTGGCTAGGTGCCGAGGGTCTGACTCCGGCCCTAGCCTGTTAGATATGAGGAGGGTCGGGTTTGGGGCCCCTTCCCAAAAAACGCTCCTTGCGGCACATCCCTGTGGCGCTTCGCTCCGGCCATCCATGGCCTCCGAGATTTTTGGGAAGGGGCCCCAAACCCACCCGTTCAAACTATCGGGGCATAGGCTGTAAAAAAACTGCGCCCAGGATACTTACTTTTTCGGCCGAACCTCTCCATCACATTCTTCCAAACAGCCCGCCCTTCTATTTTTCGATTTTCTTGAGCCTATTACTCCGCGTGCCTGAAGGCCTTGGCGGGAGGTGCCTCCCAAAAATTTGCGGAGCCATGGATGGCGGAGCAGAAGCGCCACAGGGATGTGCCGTAAGGAGCGGTTTTTGGGAGGCACCTCCCGCCAAGGCCCACCACCGAAGTCGACAGGCTAGGGCCGAAACTAAGATCCCAAACGGCGAAACAGCCGCTCAAACTGGGCGATGTTTTGCTGGATGTAGTCGATGAACGCCTGCATGGCCGGCGTCGGGTGCCGGGCCTGGGGGTAGACCACGCACCAGCTGCGGCGCAGGGGGAAGCCGGTGATGTTGAGGGCCTGCAGGGAACCCAGGGCCAGTTCTGAAAGCACGCTGAGCTTTGGCACCACCGCCACACCCAGTCCGGCCAGGACTGCGTGCTTCACTGCATCGTTGGAACCCAGTTCGATGGTTGGCTCCATCTTCAGGCGGTGTTGCTGGCAATAGACCTCCAGCGCCAGGCGGCTGCCGGAGCCGGTTTCCCGGGTTAGCAGCTGGCTGTTGAGGAAGTCCAGAGGCGCTACAACCTCCTGCTCCAGCAGCGGATGGCCGGCCGGGACGATGGGTATGAGTTCGTTGTCGAGAAACGGCAGCGAGGTCAGCGGACGGTCCGGCGGCACCATGCCCATGATCACCAGGTCGTCGCTGTTGTCGTTCAGGCGCTGCAGTGCGGTGGCGCGGTTGACCACGGCCACCGAGACGTTGACCTGCGGGTTCAGTTGCAGGAATGAACGCAGCAGGTAGGGCACCACGTATTGTGCGGTGCTGACGGCCACCAGTTTTAGATCCCCCGCTACCCTGCCCTCCAGAGCCGCCAGGCGGTTCTGCATGTCGGCCAGTTCCTGGAACACGGAGCGCACGCAGGCGGCCATTTCTTCGCCTGCCGCGGTGCAATACAGTTTTCGACCCACGTATTCGAACATGGGCATGCCCAGGGCCTGCTCCAGGTGGCGTACCTGGCTGCTGACGGCGGGCTGGGTCAGGCCCAGCAGGTCGCCGGCTTTGCTGTAGCTTTTCAGGTCGTAGACCGCCTTGAATACCTGCAGCTGCCGGAAGGTCAGGCGGTTGGCGAGTTTCTGGATACTCAGGGGCATGGGCGTTCCCGAATCAGTCTATTCATAAGATATTAGTTATACATAAGCGAAATAATATCAATTTTTCGTGATCCGTCATCCCCGTTACTCTTTTCCCACCTTCATTCGGGACGACGAGACGAGGAATCGCCCATGTTGAAGCCCACGCTTAAAAAAGTTCTGATCGCCAACCGTGGCGAGATTGCGGTGCGTATTGTCCGCGCCTGCGCCGAGATGGGCATCCGCTCGGTGGCGATTTATACCGAGCCGGATCGCTACGGCCTGCACGTGAAGCGCGCCGATGAAGCCTACTCACTGGGCGAAGACCCCCTGACCGGCTACCTGGACCCGGCGCGGATTGTGAACCTGGCGCTGGAGACCGGCTGCGATGCCATTCATCCCGGCTACGGTTTTCTGTCGGAGAATGCCCGCTTTGCCCAGCTGTGCGAGCAGCACGGGATTACCTTTATTGGCCCCAAATCCGATGTTATCCACAAGATGGGCGACAAAACCCAGGCCCGGGACAGTATGCGGGCGGCCGGTGTGCCCATCACCCCGGGTTCCGAGGGCAACCTGGCAGACCTGGATCACGCGCTGAAGCTGGCCAACGAGATCGGCTACCCGGTGATGCTGAAAGCCACCTCCGGTGGTGGTGGCCGGGGCATTCGCCGGTGTGATTCTCCGGAAGAGCTGAAAACCCAGTACCCGCGGGTGATCTCCGAGGCCACCAAGGCTTTCGGTTCGGCCGAAGTGTTCATGGAAAAATGCATTGTGAACCCGCGCCATATCGAGGTTCAGGTGCTGGCTGACAGCCACGGCAATGCCATCCACCTGTTCGAGCGGGACTGCTCCATCCAGCGCCGCAACCAGAAGCTGATCGAGATCGCCCCCAGCCCTCAGCTTACCCCGGAACAGCGCCAGTACATCGGCGGCCTGGCGGTAAAGGCGGCGAAAGCGGTGGGTTACGAGAACGCCGGTACGGTGGAGTTTCTGCTTACCGGCAACGAAGTCTACTTTATGGAGATGAACACCCGGGTGCAGGTGGAGCACACCATTACCGAAGCCATCACCGGGGTGGATATTGTCCGGGAGCAGCTGCGCATCGCCGCCGGCGAACCTCTGAGCTACCGGCAGGAGGACATTTCCTACCGGGGTTACGCCCTGCAGTTCCGGATCAATGCGGAAGACCCGAAGAATGACTTTCTGCCCAGCTTCGGCCGCATTACCCATTATTACGCACCGGGCGGCCCCGGCGTGCGGGTGGATACGGCCATCTATACCGGCTATGAAATTCCGCCCTACTACGACTCCATGTGCCTGAAGCTGGTGGTCTGCGCCCTGACCTGGGACGAGGTGATTGCCCGGGGCAAGCGGGCGCTGGATGACATGCGTCTGCACGGCATTACCACCACCGCCAACTATTACCAGCAGATCCTGGACCATCCGGATTTCCGGGCCGGGGTGTTCGATACCAGCTTTGTGCCGAGCCACCCGGAGCTGCTGAACTATTCCGCCAAACGTCATCCCAGTGAAATTGCCCTGGCCATTGCCGCCACGATCGCAGCCCATGCCGGCTGGTAATCCGCAGGAGGATTGAACATGAGTAACGCCAAGAAAATTGCCAAACGAATTGAAGTATCCGACGTTATCCTTCGTGACGCGCACCAGTCCCTGATTGCTACCCGCATGCGCACCGAAGACATGCTACCGATCTGCGACAAGCTGGACCAGGTGGGTTACTGGTCCCTGGAAGTCTGGGGCGGCGCCACTTTTGATGCCTGCGTGCGTTTTCTGAAGGAAGACCCGTGGGAGCGCCTGCGCCAGCTACGCCAGGCCCTGCCCAACACCCGCCTGCAGATGCTGCTGCGGGGCCAGAACCTGCTGGGTTACCGGCATTACGCCGATGACGTGGTGGAAGCTTTTGTGCAGAAAGCCGCCGACAACGGTATTGATGTGTTCCGGGTGTTCGACGCCCTGAACGATCTGCGCAACCTGGAAACCGCCATGAAAGCGGTGAAAAAAGCCGGCAAGCATGCCCAGGGCACCATTTGCTACACCACCAGCCCGGTGCACACTCCTGAGCTGTTTGTCGAACAGGCCCTGCAACTGAAAGACATGGGCGCGGATTCCATCGCCATCAAGGATATGGCCGGCCTGCTCACCCCCTATGCCACCTTTGAGCTGGTGAAAGCCATCAAATCCGCCGTCGACCTGCCACTGGTGATTCACAGCCATGCCACCGCAGGCCTGGCGGCCATGTGCCAGTTGAAAGCCATCGAAGCCGGTGCCGACCGGATTGATACCGCCATTTCTTCCTTTGCCAACGGCACCAGCCATCCGGCCACCGAATCCCAGGTGGCCGCCCTGAAAGGCACCGACTACGACACCGGGCTGGACCTGGAACTGCTGAGCGAAATTGCCGATTACTTCCGGGAAGTGCGCAAGAAGTACCATCAGTTCGAAAGCGAATTCACCCGGGAAGACGTATCGGTACAGATCAACCAGGTGCCGGGCGGCATGATGTCCAACCTGGCCAACCAGCTGAAGGAGCAGAATGCGCTGGACAAGATCCGGGATGTGTTCAGCGAGATCCCCCGGGTGCGGGCCGACCTGGGCTACCCTCCGCTGGTAACACCCACGTCCCAGATTGTCGGCACCCAGGCGGTGTACAACGTTCTGGCTGGCCAGCGTTACAAGACCATCACCAACGAAGTAAAGCGCTACCTGCAGGGCGGCTACGGCCATCCGCCGGCTGAGGTGAATGCGGATATCCAGAAGAAAGCCATCGGCAATGAAAGCGTAAACGAAGGCCGGCCGGCAGACCTGCTGAGCCCGGAGCTGAACAAATTGCGAGAAGACATTGGTAGTCTGGCCAGCTGCGAGGAAGATGTGCTCACATACGCCATGTTCCCGGACCTCGGCCGGGAGTTCCTGCAGCAGCGCAAAGACGGCACCCTCAAGCCGGAAGAACTCCTGCCGGCCGAGCACAAGGGCCGTGACCGCATGGGCACTTCTGTGGCCACCGAGTTCCGCATTGACGTGCACGGGGAAACCTACGAAGTCGCCGTTACCGGCGTAGGCGCATCCGGCCCCGGAAAGCGCAAGCTGTACCTGTCGCTGGACGGCATGCCCCAGGAAGTGGTGTTCGAGTCGCTGAACGAATACGAGGCCTCAGCCGGCGGTAGCGGCCGCAAGCAGGCCACGGATCCGGGCCATGTCACCACCACCATGCCCGGCAATGTGGTGGATGTACTGGTCAAGGAAGGCGATACTGTCGCCGCTGGCCAGGCGGTGATGATCACCGAAGCCATGAAAATGGAAACCGAAATTCACACCAGCGTGGACGGCACCGTGCAGGCGGTTTACGTCACCAAGGGCGACCGGGTTACTCCGGGCGAAGTATTGATCGAGATTGCCTGACCGGCAGGAGGAAACACTATGGACCACATTGTTCGCGGCGTACTGGATTTTCGCAAGAACGTTTACCCGGAGCACAAAGACCTGTTTGGCGCCCTGGCCGACAGTCAGAACCCGGATGTTCTGTTCTTCACCTGTTCCGATTCACGCATCGACCCGAACATGGTGACCGGCTCCAACCCCGGTGACCTGTTCATCTGCCGTAATGCCGGCAACGTGATCCCGCCCCACAGCAACGAGACCGGAGGCATGACCGCTTCCATCGAATATGCTGTGGCGGTGCTCGGCGTGCGACACATCATCGTCTGCGGCCACACCGACTGCGGTGCCATCAAAGGTGCACTGGATATCCCGGCCCTTAAGGGCCTGCCGCACGTAAAGGAATGGCTGGGCCATTGCCGTTCCGCCATGGAAATCGTTCGTGAACGCCATGGCATTGACGGTGACACGCCGCTGGATCCGAAATACCTGAACGAAGCCATTGAGGAAAATGTGCTGCAGCAGGTTCAGCACCTGCGCACGCACCCTGTGGTGGCGGCCAAGCTGGCTACCGGAAAGATCGAGATTCACGGCTGGGTGTACGATATCAAGTCCGGCAACATTCGTTGCTGCGGGCGGGATAGCATCGAGTTCAAGAATTTCGATGACTATTATGCGGAGACGATTGCTCGGGTTGCTGAGGCCTGACGTCTTTGTGTGGTGTTTGGGCGGGGTTTGGGCGGGGTGGGGATACCTTCCCTCCGGGAAAAAAGAACTCGCTTCGCTCAGACATCTTTTTTTCCTGCGGGAAGGCATCCCCACCCCACCCTTTCTAACTCTTAGCTAACATCCCGATCAGGCCAGTACGGCCCAGAGGTCGTGCTCGTCGGCATGTTCTACTACCGCCTGGACAATCTGGCCTGGCTGCAGCTCGGTCTCGCCATTGAGGTAGACCATGCCGTCGATTTCAGGGGCGTCGGCCTTGGAGCGGCCGATGGCGCCTTCTTCGTCTACTTCGTCAATCAGCACATCAATGGTCTTGCCGATCTTCGCCTGCAGGCGGGCAGCTGAGATTTCTGCCTGTTTGGCCATAAAACGGGCCAGGCGCCCCTCCTTCACTTCTTCCGGCACGGCACCTTCCAGCTCGTTGGCTTTCGCGCCCTCTACCGGGCTGTAGGTAAAGGCGCCCACGCGGTCGAGCTGGGCTTCGTCCAGCCAGTCGAGCAGGTACTGGAAGTCTTCTTCGGTTTCACCGGGGAAGCCGACAATGAAGGTGGAACGGATGGTCAGTTCCGGGCAGATCTCCCGCCACTTTTTGATGCGCTCCAGGGTTTTGCTGTCGTGGGCCGGGCGCTTCATGGCCTTGAGCACGTTCGGGCTGGCGTGCTGGAAAGGGATATCCAGGTACGGCAGGATCTTGCCTTCCGCCATCAGAGGAATAATGTCGTCCACATGGGGGTACGGATATACGTAGTGCAGGCGAACCCACACGCCCATGTCACCCAGCGCTTCACACAGGGACTGCATCTTCGTTTTAACCGGCCGGCCCTGCCAGAAACCGGTACGGTATTTGATATCGACACCGTAGGCAGAGGTGTCCTGGGAGATCACCAGCAGTTCCTTCACGCCTGCATCCACCAGGCGCCTGGCTTCGTCCATCACATCACCAATGGGACGGCTGACCAGCTTGCCGCGCATGTCCGGGATGATGCAGAAGGTGCAGCTGTGGTTGCAGCCTTCGGAAATCTTCAGGTAGGCATAGTGGCGCGGGGTCAGCTTTATGCCCTGGGGCGGCACCAGGTCCACAAAGGGGTCATGGTCTTTATTCGGGGGCACAAACTGGTGCACCGCGCCTACCACTTCTTCATAAGCCTGGGGGCCGGATACCGCCAGCACACCGGGGTGGGTTTCACGGATTTTGTCTGCTTCCACGCCCATGCAACCGGTTACGATGACCTTGCCATTCTCGCTGATGGCCTCGCCGATGGCGTCCAGGGATTCCTGCTTGGCGGCGTCGATAAAGCCGCAGGTGTTTACCACCACGATGTCGGCGTCGTTGTAGGTGGGCACCACGTCGTACCCGTCCAGGCGCAGCTGGGTAAGAATGCGCTCGGAATCAACCAGTGCCTTCGGGCAACCCAGGCTGATAAAGCCGACTTTTCGGCCCTTGGCGGTGTTTTCTGTTTTCTCGGTCATAACGGTTCTGCAGGAATCCCGGAGCAAAGCTCCTGATGAATGTAGGCGGCGATTTTACCTCAGCGGAATTGCAACTGCAGCACTATCCGGTTACCGGTAGCGGGTGGATAGTACGGATCACAGCAGAAAATCCGGGTCATTCTGTGAACCATGGTTCAGATTTAATTCATAAATTTGCAATACTATGCATTAACACCCTTGCTGATCACAATTTGAGCAACTACACTCTCCCAGCAATCAAACACCTGTTCGGAAGTCATCTATGGGAAAGGCAACACATCTGGAAACTGCATTCGCCAGAAGGGTTCGGGTCAAGCCCGTCGCTGCACGGCACAACCTGCGTAACCAGCAGCGGGTGGATGTGTCTGCCGACATATTGATTGAACGAGCGGACGGCAGCCGTCTTGACTGCAAAATTGCCAACCTTTCCCGCTCCGGTGTGATGATATCCTGCTCACAGGACACTGCCCGGACACTGCTACCCGGCCTTATCCCGCCGGCTCCCGGCCAGTCGCTGGAAGTAACCACCCGTTTCAGCGTGCCGGTATTACCCACCCAACCGGTTGCCGTGGTAGCCGAAGGCAATATCGTACACATGCGCCGCGTTGCCAGGGACGAGTTTCATCTGGGCATCCGTTTCTGCGAATTTGAAGGCAACGGCTTTGATTATGTAGACCGTTACGTGGCCAAGCTGCTGGCAGGAAGCTGACCGGCATACCCGCCGGACTGCCCGCGAGTCGCTATATTTTTAGAACAAGAAGTTCTTTTTGCCCATCTTCTTATTCCATATTGCCCTCTGATATAGTCGGTTTTCTGAGTTAAAGCCCTTACTGGCCTTTGCGGCAACGGAAAACCATGACCACATACAACCTCACCCATCTCAAGCAGCTGGAAGCGGAAAGCATCCACATCATCCGGGAAGTGGCGGCCGAGTTCGACAACCCGGTTATGCTGTATTCCATCGGCAAGGATTCCGCCGTGATGCTGCACCTGGCCCTCAAAGCCTTCTACCCGGGCAAGCCCCCCTTTCCCCTGATGCACGTAGACACCACCTGGAAATTCCGGGAGATGATCGAATTCCGTGACAAGCAGGTGAGCCGTTACGGGCTGGATCTGATCGTGCACACCAACGAAGAAGGCGTGAAGCAAGGCATAGGGCCGTTCACCCACGGCAGCGCCAAGCACACCGACATGATGAAAACCCAGGCCCTGAAACAGGCTCTGAACAAGTACAAGTTTGATGCCGCCTTCGGTGGCGCGCGCCGGGATGAAGAGAAATCCCGGGCCAAGGAGCGGGTGTATTCGTTCCGGGATGAACACCACCGCTGGGATCCAAAAAACCAGCGCCCGGAGCTTTGGAATATCTACAACGGCAAGGTCAACAAGGGCGAAAGCATTCGCGTGTTCCCGCTGTCGAACTGGACCGAGCTGGATATCTGGCAATACATCTACCTGGAAAACATCGACATAGTGCCCCTGTATTTCGCCGCCGAGCGCCCGGTGGTGGAGCGCGACGGCACCCTGATTATGGTGGACGACGACCGCATGCCACTGAAAGAAGGCGAAAATCCGGTGATGAAATCGGTGCGGTTCCGGACCCTGGGCTGCTACCCCCTGACCGGCGCCATTGAATCCGGGGCCAACACGCTGCCGGAAATTATCCAGGAAATGCTGCTGGCCACCAGCTCCGAACGGCAAGGCCGGGTAATCGACCACGATTCCGCCGGCTCCATGGAACAGAAAAAGCGGGAAGGGTACTTCTGAGATGTCACACCAGTCTGAACTGATCGCCGACGATATTCTGGCGTACCTGAAACAACACGAAAACAAAGAGCTGCTGCGCCTGCTCACCTGCGGCAGCGTGGATGACGGCAAAAGCACCCTGATTGGCCGCCTGCTGCACGACACCAAAATGATCTACGAAGATCACATGGCCAGCCTGAAAACGGACAGTGCCAAGATGGGCACCACCGGTGAAAAACTGGACCTGGCCCTGCTGGTCGACGGCCTGCAGGCCGAGCGTGAACAGGGCATCACCATTGACGTGGCCTACCGCTACTTCAGCACCGACAAGCGCAAGTTCATCATTGCCGACACCCCGGGCCACGAGCAGTACACCCGCAACATGGCCACCGGCGCCTCCACCGCGCAACTGGCGATCCTGATGATCGACGCCCGCCACGGCGTAATGACCCAGACCCGCCGGCACTCGTTCATCGCCTCGCTTCTGGGCATTCGCCACATTGTGGTGGCGGTGAACAAGATGGACCTGGTGGACTTCAGCGAACAGCGCTTCAATGAAATCCGCGACGAATACCTGGCCTTTGCCACCAAACTCGGCCTGAAGGATGTCCGCTTTGTGCCGATTTCCGCCCTGGACGGCGACAACGTGGTGAACAAGAGTGAGAACACGCCCTGGTTCACCGGCCAGCCTTTGATGGAAATCCTCGAAACCGTGGAGGTCTCCCGGGACAAAAACCTGGAACACTTCCGCTTCCCGGTGCAGTACGTCACCCGCCCCAACCTCAATTTCCGGGGTTTCTGCGGTACCGTCGCCTCCGGCGTGATCCGCCCGGGCGAAACCGTGATGGCCCTGCCCTCACGGCGCACCAGCAAAGTGAAGGAAATCGTCACCTTCGACGGCAACCTGAGCGAAGCCTACATCGACCAGGCCGTGACCCTGACCCTGGAAGACGAAATCGACATCAGCCGTGGCGACATGCTGGTGAAAGCGGACGATGAGCCGGAAGTTCACAACCGCTTTAACGCCAACATTGTCTGGATGACCGATGCGCCGCTGGAAACCGGCCGCCTGTACGACATCAAGCTCGGGCCCACGTTTACCTCCGGCACGGTGAAAAAGATTCACCACCAGACCGATGTAAACACCCTGGAACAGAACCCGAACCCAAGCCAGCTTCAGCTCAACGAAATCGGCCTGTGCGAACTGACCCTGAACCAGCCCATCGCGTTCGACGCCTACCAGCGCAACCACGCCACCGGCAGCTTCATCGTCATCGACCGCCTAACCAACGTAACTGTCGGCGCCGGCATGATCGCGGGCCTGGCCGATGGGCTGGAATCGCTTGATCCGGTTACCCCGAAAGAACGCGAACGCCGCCTGGCCCAGAAACCGGCCATCATCGCCTGCACCGGCAAACAGGCCCCACAACTGGCCCTGGCCGTGGAGCGCGCTTTGTTTGACCAGGGCAAGACGGCGGTGGTGGTATCCGAAGAAAACACCGGCGACGCCGACGAGCGCCGGCGCGTGGCCCAGCTGCTGACCTCCCATGGCCTGGTGGCTGTGGCCGTGAACCTGGGCACTGACATTGCCAATGCCAGCGTTTCTGCGGAGTCTGAGGCGGACATTCCTTCTGCCGTTGCCGGGCTCTTGCAGGAACTGGCTCGGAGTCAGCGGGTTTAAGCTTGGAGTTTGGCTTCTTGTACTGATTCCCCTACCTTGGCGGGCGGGCTTGCCGGGGTGGGGGATGGTTTTTCTTTGGAAAAACAACTCGCTTCGCTCAGACATCTTTTTCCGGCAGAAAAACCATCCCCCACCCCGACGCCGGCAGAGATTTGTAGTGGTACACTGTAAGAACGTTTTCAGGTTGGGAGCCCAAGGATGACTGCTATTACAGCTATTGATGAAATGACTGATATTGAGAAAGTTCGGACTATGGAGCAGCTCTGGCAATCTTTGACGGTAAACAACCAGTTGCCCGAGCTCCCCGAATGGCACGGCAGGGTGCTCGCAGAACGCGCTCAAGCCGTTAAAGAAGGCCGGGTGCAATACACCTCTCTGGCCACTTTGAAGGAGCGTGGCCCAGGGCGATGAAACACAGGGAGGTAAGGCTCACGGAGAGAGCAATTCAGGACATTGAAAACGCTGCAAAGTTCTACGACCAGATCGAGTATGGACTGGGTGCATATTTCTTCGATTCAATCATTGCTGACATAGAGTCTCTGGAATTTTTCGGCGGGCTCCATCAGAGACGCTTTGGCTACTACGCCAGTCCCGCTAAACGCTTTCCCTTCGTAATCTATTACGAAATTAACGAACAGTTCGTTGACGTTATTGCAGCTCTCGACACAAGAGCAAATCCAGCAAACCTAGAACACCGCCTCAATCGTTAGCCGAAGAAACCAACGTTGAGCTACGCCGGTCGTGGGGTGGTGGTTTATTTTTCTGCCGGAAAAAGATGTCTGAGCGAAGCGAGTTGTTTTTCCAAAGAAAAATATACCACCACCCCGCGACCCGCCCCCACAACTCGAAAGCTACAATGAATCCCACGCCGATACATGGCAAAATCCCCGCCCACCAAGATTAACCACAGGAGCTGAATAACATGGCCATCAAACACCTGCGCACCGCCTTCGCCAGCCAGTACCAGCCGGGCCAGCCCGCCCGCCTTGTTGCCGGCGAGGCCCTGCAGGAGCCCGGTGGCGATTACGAAGCCCTGCACAAACAGATGAAGCGCCTGTTCAACAGCAAACCCGGCAAGAAATACGGCCGCTTCTCGGACGACATCGGCGAATGCCCCTTCAGCGCCTGGCTTAAAGACTACCTGGAAGACAAACAAACCTTCGCAGCCATGACCGACCGCCTGTTCGGCCAGTGGCAGGAACTGCTCAACGGCAGCCAGGAAGAGTTTGACGGCCACCTGATGGTGGTGCACGACGCCCTGGCAGATTCGGAAGTGGTGTACCTGTTCATCCTCGAAACCGACGGCGCCATGCGTTTTGACGGCAGCCAGAAACTGGACGCCACGGACGTGCTGAGCCTGTCACGCCTGAACCTGGCAGTGAGGATCGAGCTGGATGAGTGGCGCAACGAAAACTCCAGCGACAACTACATGACCGTCGTCCACGCCCGAGGCACCGGCGACCCCGGCGAATTGTTCCTGCGCCTGTGCGCGTTCACCAACAGCGTGGATGTGGAAAAGGAAACCATGACCTTCCTGGACGCGGTGGAAGCCTTCGCCAAGTCCAGCGAACCGGAAAAGGCCGGTGAAGTCCGCGCCAAGGCCTACGAATTCTGCAAAGACCAGCACGCCCTCGGCGAGCCAGTGGCCATCGAGGCGCTGTCCAGTTACCTGGACGAAAGCCAGCCTGAGCGCTTCAAGGAATTCGCAAGCAAGAACGCAGAAATGCCCGAAACCGGCGTGCTGCATCCGGACCACCGCAAGGTCAAAAAACTGGTGCGCATTGCCGGCTCTGGCGGGGGTATGAGCGTGTCTTTCTCTTCTGACCTGGTGAACCAGGCCGTTTACTACGACCGTGACAAAGACGCCCTGACCATTACCCGCCTGCCCAAGGCTCTGCGGGAGCAGCTGCAGCGGTACCTGGAAGCCCGCGAGGACTGAGTTGTGCTTTCCTAGCCTGCTGGTTTTGGGGGCGGGTCGCGGGGTGGGTGAAGGATTCCTTCTCCACGTACTCATGCAGCCGCAGTGTCATACGGAATCCGTCCACCATCTCCGGTAGCTGGGGCCTGAATGTTGTCTTGCAGGCCCGGCAGGTGTATCGGCGGCGGACCACCCAGAGAGTGACCCGCTTGCCGAACCGTACGAACTCACCCTGCACGCCGCATTCCTCGCAGGCGATGGGATCGGGCACGTCCACCTGGAAGTGCATTTCGTCGTCGGTTGATTTGCAGCCCAGTACTTGGTATTGCGGCAGGTGAAGGATGTTGTCGGGACGTTCGGTCATGGTGTTGTATAGGCGTAGGTGTCAGTCAGATCCATCCGGCTCGGCATTGGTGTTTGCTTTTTTACCCAACAAGCTGCTGGAAACGAAAAGTAAGGCACCGAGGACAATTGCAATATCAGCCAGGTTGAAGGCCGGCCAATGCCAGTCTCGCCAATAGAAATCGAAGGAATCCACAACATAGCCGCGAAAGACCCGGTCAATCAGGTTGCCCATGGCGCCACCGAGGATAAGACTGTAAGCGATGGCTTCTCCTTTATGACGATTTTCAAGGATCAGGTTGATCAGAAAAATCGAGACCACTACCGCGATTCCGATAAAAAAGTAGCGCTGCCAGCCTCCACCATTCGCAAAAAGACTGAATGCGGCACCGGTGTTCCATAGGTGCACCCAGTTAAAGAACGGGGTCACCGAAACATACTCGCCATAGGCCATTGATTGCTGCACCAGCCACTTTACAGCCTGATCAGACGCTGCCAGCAGGCCCGATATGGACAATAGGGCATACGGCGAGAGCTTTTTGCCAATAATGAGCATTATTTAACCCTTCAACGCCAAAATGCGTCTGGCACCGTTAAGTACAATGCCCCCCGCGATGGTGCCGATAATCAGATCCGGATAATTGGAACCGGTCCACGCGACCAGGGCGCCGGCGGTGATGACCCCCAGGTTGATCGCCACGTCGTTGGCCGAGAATATCCAGCTTGCCTTCATGTGCGCCCCGCCTTCCCGATGTTTGGATATGAGCAGCAGACAACTGGTATTGGCAATCAATGCGACGAATGCGATAGCCATCATCACCAGCGATTCAGGCTCACTACCGAATACAAAGCGCCTCACGACCTCTACGAGTACGCCAACAGCCAAAACCAGTTGGACCACACCAGCAACGTGCGCAACACGGACCTGCCTTTTCACGCTATGTCCAACCGCATAAAGGGCAAGCCCGTACACCGCCGCATCGGCAAAATTGTCCAGGGATTCTCCAATCAGGCCGGTGGACTGGGCGATCAGACCGGCAGTCATTTCCACCACGAACAGAAGTGCATTGATGCCGAGCAACCAGCGCAGGGTCCCGGATTCTTGCTTAGCAGAAGCTGCCGAAAACTCGGCGGCCTTGATGGTCTCCGGATTTGCAGCGACGGTTTCCTG
>NZ_JBSXOP010000044.1:0-39702 GCF_056859535.1 Marinobacter sp. L-46 | reverse complement strand
CGGTTCTGCGGTGGCAACAACTTCTTCAACACGGCGGCTTTACGTTCTTCGGAATAACGTGGCATGAATGCTCCCATGCCGCCCCTACTGACTAAATTCAGGCGAAATTGCCAACTGGACAACTAGGCTGACAGAGGGGGGGAGCGGAACCTTGGGCAGAAGAAATTCAGGCGGCTTTACCTATCCACTGATAGACAAGTCCTTGTGAGCAATTGGACCCAGCGAGCCGACAAAAGGAACTGTGATATCTACGGTATCGCCACGGCGTGTTTGAATTCCGGGTACGTATTTGCGTTTAACTTCAATTTCGACGGAGAGGTCGATGCGAGTGCAGTCGAGAAGGAAGCTGTAGAGAGTGGAGACTACGAAAAACCCCGATATCACCGGAAGTACGCCCGTATTTGGTTGAAGCAAGAGTTCAACGACGCGATCAAAAAGGCACCTTCGAAAGACAGTATACCGATAGCTGGAAATATCCGTGATGAGGTAAAAATCAGAACCTTGACGGATTCCAAGTACAACACGGCTGACTCATCGGAATTTTTCGATAGAACCAAGGCATTACCCCCAAAAGGTGCCTTAGTTCACAACGAATATACCATGATGGCTCACTTTTACCTTCTAAAACGCTTCTTTAAAGGCGCTGAAAAGACTCGATTCTTCATGGATCTGGACAGCGGGATGAAGACGGCCTATGTAGCCGCATTCAGGGAGAAGATTGCAGCCGGATTATCTGACGGATTCTTGATCAGGGCAGCCAAAAACAAAACCAACGACGAAAAAGAGAAGCTAGTTGCGCAGTTCCGCAAAATGGTTTCTGTGATGTCAGGAGTGCCAGCGCAGCAGCTAACTCCGAAGATTATCATGGACATAACCAACAGCATCATCGCTAATCGGCTGGCAAAACCAATGAAGGTAAACGGTTCTCCTGAGCGATGGATTGAGCACCCTGGAGCAACAAAAGCTGAACCTGAGAAAATGGTGGCAGCCATAACAGATGTTGAGCGATACGATATTGATCATCAGGCGAATCTTTATCGGATGGCCACGCTAGCGCCTGTAGATCGCTTCTTCATGAGAATCAGGCGCTTT
This sequence comes from Marinobacter sp. L-46, assembly GCF_056859535.1. Classification (NCBI taxonomy): domain Bacteria; kingdom Pseudomonadati; phylum Pseudomonadota; class Gammaproteobacteria; order Pseudomonadales; family Marinobacteraceae; genus Marinobacter; species Marinobacter sp. L-46. The sequence continues at coordinate 38,610 of NZ_JBSXOP010000044.1, read as the reverse complement.
TCTACATTCTTTGAAAGGCCCTTTCAGTCAGGTACAAGCAAGGGGCGGATTTGGTATGGTTATGCCGCTTATGATCCATCTATGTACACCATTATTGGCGACATATTCCGGGTGTATTACAACTACTGCGCACCTAATCAGCAGGGTGAAACGCCTGCGATGAAGTTAGGTCTAGCCAAAGGCCCGGTGGACATAGGGAAAATCATTTACTTTGACGGTTAGCGATAGCCTATTGGCTAGAGGAAGAATGAGTAAACCGGCCTGTTTCCCGTGATATCAAACGTGAACCAAAGGACTTCATGAAGATCGTAACCTGGAATTGCAACGGAGCGTTGCGAAAGAAGCTCCGAGCAGCTGACAGTGCTAGACGCAGACATTTTAGTGGTCCAGGAGTGTGAAAATCCTGCTCTATCGACCGCTGAATACCGAAGCTGGGCAGGCGATTATCTTTGGGTAGGCGACTCCAAAAACAAAGGCATTGGAGTGTTCCCCAAGAAAAGTAATTCCGTCAAACAGCTTAATTGGAGCGGCATGTTTGGAGTTCCTGGGCTTCAGGGCGATAGCAATGCCCTTCAGTGGAAAACTGAAGAACTGAAACTTTTTCTACCATTCACGGTTAATGCTGAGTTTACGTGTCTTGCTGTTTGGACAAAGGGTATCGACAACGGTGCTTTTGGTTATATTGGTCAATTCTGGAAATACTTGCAGATCCACAAAGCTGATCTTGAAGGCCCGCGAACAATCATACTGGGCGACTTCAACAGTAACGTGAGGTGGGATAAGTCAGATCGATGGTGGAACCATTCTGATGTGATCTCAGAGCTTCGCTCTATTGGTCTCCAAAGTCAGTATCACGTCCAGTCGCTAGAAAGTCAGGGGCGAGAGCAGACGCCAACTTTTTTCCTTCAAAAGAACCCTGAGAAGGCATACCACATCGATTACGTCTTCACGTCAAAAGATCTCACAACAAGCTGCACACTTGAAGTTGGAGACTACGACCACTGGATATCAAAAAGTGATCACGTTCCTTTGACCTTGAAGGTTTCGAGCTAGAATCATTCAAATATTTTGAACAAAAAAGGCCAGCAACTTTTGGCTACTGGCCTTTCGATTTTCGGCCTCATCTCTCAGGCCAGCCACACTTAAGGCGAATGGCTTGGGTTGAACCGGCCTTTTTCTGCTTTGCGTCAGCCTTACTTCTGGGTGGCACGCTCCAGCATACGCTTGGCACGCTCGTTCGCTTCGTCAGCGGACTTCTGAGCAGCGCGGGCAGCAGCCAGGGCTTCTTCAGCAGTCTGCTGAGCAGTGCGAGCATCGCTTGCAGCGCTGTTAGCAGTGTTCAGAGCGTTGTTGGCAGTCTGCTCAGCGGAGCTTGCAGTTGCATTGGCTTCGTCGATAGTAGCCTGGTCAGTGGTGGCACAACCTGCAGTCAGAGCAGTGGCCAGTGCAAGCCCAGCGATCGTCAGTTTACGCATGGTAAATCCCCTTATTGGTCGTTTTATTTCCTGTGATCCAGAAGTCAGTATAGACGACTTCCTGTCAGCTATGCCCGATAGGCAGTGACTACCGGAGTCGTTAAACAGTGTAAAACACTATGAAGCAAAATGTTAACTGAGGATAGGTAAAAATTCTTAGCTTATGACAACAACTTAATCGGCGTGTCATAAACGTACCGGGGTCAGGGCATGATCCGGATGGGGGTGCCGTCGTTGACCAGGGCCCAGATCTCATCCATCTCTTCATTGGTCACGGCAATGCAGCCCTCTGTCCAGTCCAGCCCCACATAGGCAAAGGCCATGTCGCCGACATCGTTGGGAAGGCCGTGAATCATGATACTGCCACCCGGGTCGAGCCCCCAGGCTTGTGCCAGCTCCCGGTCTTTCGGGCTCGGATAGGAGATGTGGATGGATTTGTAGAAATCGCTCTCCGGGTTGCGCCAGTCAAGGGTGTAGTCGCCTTCCGGAGTGCGTGAGTCGCCTTCATAAAGCTTGTGGCCGACCGGGTTGTCGCCCAGGGAAATCCGGTAACTGCGCACCTTGCGATCGCCACTGAGCAGGTGCAGGCGGCGCTCGCCTTTATTCACTACCACCTGGGTAATTTCGAAGTGGTCAGCCAGCTCGGGTTCCGGGATAGCCGGAGTCATCCGGGTGTCGGACCGGGCTAACAGCTCGGTAGCCCCGGCAAAGGGGGTAAGGAGTGCTACAAAAACGATCAGAAAAGCTCGAAAAATCATGGCGCCGGCGATGGATATCCAATGGTTAAACTTTGTTCATGCAGTTTATAACACAGCGGGCAGGCAGATTGATAAGGGGTTTTGTTACATTTTATGTTGCGTCCATCTTCAGGCCCACCTTGGTTACCCGGTCTGCCTCGGTGGCACGGGCTACCAGGGTGACCGGGCCCAGAATGACCTTGTCGCCCACTACCGGGTGGCCCTTGGTGCGCTTGGCAAAGCATTCTGCGAGCGAAAGATCCGGTGGCAATTCATCGAATTCGATGCCGTACACCTGCTCTACATCCCCCAGCAAGGCGCCGCCATTGAGCACGAAGTCACCGAAGAAGGCACGCTCGGCCAGGTGCTTCGGTGCCTGTCGGCCACTCAGGGCCTTGCCAAGTTCCGGAAGTACCGCAGGTGTGGCGAACATGGCGACCACATCTCCGGTCGACACTTCCAGGTCCTTGGTAGGCTGCAGGCACTGGCGATCCCGGAAGACCCCGGCAACGGCGGTGTTGTCCGGCAGCCGCAACTGCCCGAGGCGTTTCGGTGATTCCCAGTTCTGGCCCCGGAGCGGGAACAGCATCAGCTCGTGGTCGCCCGCCGCGGGGGCATCCAGGGGCAGGCGCCGGTAAGGGTCTTCGTCGGCTGGAACTTCCAGCTTCAGTTTGCGGGCCAGCGGCGCCATGGTTGTGCCCTGTACCACAAGCGACACAAGCACGATGAAGAACGCGGCATGGAACACCAGCTGGGCACCTGGCAGACCGGCGATGATCGGGAACAGGGCCAGGACAATTGGTACCGCGCCCCGCAGGCCCACCCAGCTGATAAAGCCCAGTTCCCGGCGGTTGAAGCCGAAGGGCCAGAGCGTCAGCAGAACCGTCAGCGGGCGAATCACGAAGATCAGTGTAAAGGCCAGAATCAGGCCGCCCCCAGCCAGGGGTACCAGGTCAGACGGGCTCACCAGCAGCCCCAGCATCAGGAACAGACACAGCTGGGCCAGCCAGGCCAGGCCATCGTGTACCTGCAGGATCATGGGCATCATTCGCACGTGGCGATTACCGATCACCACGCCACTCAGATATATGGCGAGAAAACCGCTACCGCCAATGGCGTTGGTGGCAGAAAACACGGCGATGCCGGCTGCGGCCACTAACAGGGGGTAGAGAGCGGGCGTCAGGCGCATCCGGTTGGTCAGGGCGACGATGGCAAAGCCACCCAGAATGCCCGCTGGCGCGCCGATACCGAATTGCTGGACCAGCATCAGCAGGCCAGAGGCAAAGGCGCCGTCCTGGTGCTGGCTGATCAGGGTAACCAGCATCAGGGTCAGGAAAATAGCCATCGGGTCGTTGCTGCCCGATTCGATTTCCAGAGTGGCGCTGACCCGTTCGTTCAGATGCAGCCCACGGCCCTGAAGCAGGGAGAAAACCGCAGCGGCATCGGTGGAGGAGATAATCGCGCCGATCAGCAAGGCGATCAGCCAGTGCAGGTCGAACACCCACCAGGCAACGATTGCCGCTCCGCCCGCCGTCAGGGCGACACCCACGGTGGCCAGCATTATGGCGGGTTTCAGGCCAACCCGGAAGGTATCCACGCGGGTACGCATACCGCCGTCGAGCAGGATAACGCCCAGAGCCAGGTTGGCGATCAGGAAGGCGAGTTCCACATTATCGAACTCGATACCCCCGGGCCCGTCCTCGCCCATCAGCATGCCTACCACCAGGAAGACCAGTAGCACAGGCATGCCAACGCGGCTGGAAAGGGGGCTGAGCACGATGCTGAAAACCAGCATCAGGGCGCCAATCAGGGTGAAGGTGGGATCCATCAGACTCCAACTAAAGGGGCTTGCCCGGCCATAGCTGCGGGCTTATATTGCTTGAACAGACATTATGCCGGCAGGCGTAGCTCAATGGTAGAGCTCCAGGTTCCCAACCTGGTGGCGTGGGTTCGATTCCCATCGCCCGCTCCAGTCCGGCAGTTTCCCTCAGTGCAGCTTCAATCTCGGGTGCATGGCCCGGCTGATCTTGTCCATGAGCCAGATAATGCCCGTACGCACAAACCCGTGCAGCGCGACCTGGTGCATCCGGTACAGGGAAACGTAAAACAGCCTGGCCACCTTGCCTTCAATGTACATGCTGCGGCCAGACAGGTTGCCCATCAGGTTGCCAACGGTGGTGTATTTGCTGAAGTTGATCAGTGAGCCGTGGTCGTTATAGACAAAGGGTACCGCTTCCTTGCCTTCAAGCCGGTTACACAGGGTTTCGAACAGGGTATCTGCCTGCTGGTGGGCGGCCTGGGCCCGTGGAGGCACCGGCCGGTCAGAATCCGGTTGCGGGCAGGCGGCGCAATCACCGAAGGCGAAGATGTGGTCGTCCCGGGTAGTTTTCAGGGTTTGCTCTACCATCAGCTGGTTGCCGCGGTTGGCCTCCAGCCCGTCTAGGTCGGCCAGAAAGCCCGGTGCCTTGATGCCGGCGGCCCAGATGGTCATCTCGGACGGCAGTTCGGTGCCGTCTTTCATCACCAGGCTGTTCTCCCGTACTTCGCTGACCGGCTGGCCGGTCAATACCTGCACTTTCTGGCGCTGCAGTTCCCGGGTTGCGGCGGCAGACAGCCGGCCAGGCAGTGCCGGCAGAATGCGGTCGGCCGCTTCGATCACACTGATGGAAACGTCTGATGACTTCAGGTGGTTCATGCCGTATACCGGTAGTTCCCTCGATGCCAGCCGCAGCTCCGCAGCCAGTTCCACACCCGTGGCGCCGGCCCCGATGATGCTGATGTTCAGGCTGTGGGGCTTGCCCTGCAAGGCTTCATGATTCTTGCGCAGGAAGGCATTGAGCATCAGGTTATGGAAGCGCCGTGCCTGGCGCAGGCTGTCCAGGAACAGGCAGTGCTCCTGGGCACCCGGAGTGCCGAAATCGTTCGCGGTGCTGCCTACCGCAATCACCAGGGTGTCGTACGGGATGCGGCGTTCCGGCACCACTTCATTGCCTTCGTCATCGTGGAAGGCGGCAATGACGATTTCCTTCGCTGAGCGGTCGAGCCCGCTCATCCGGCCAAGCTGGAATTCGTAATGGTGCTTGCGGGCGTGGGCGCGGTAGTTGATTTCGTTGGCGCTGGCGTCGAGGGAACCGGACGCGACCTCGTGCAGCAGGGGTTTCCAGACGTGGGTCAGGCCGGCATCGACCAGGGAAATGCGGGCTTTGTGTTTCTTGCCCAGTTTGTTGCCCAGCCGGGTGACCAGTTCCAGGCCGCCGGCGCCACCGCCGACAACTACGATGTGATGCAGGTTTTCCATAACGATCGCCTTGAAGTGAAGAGAGCCAAGCGCTCTTTCGGCGAAAAACGCTTGGCTGTCCTCACTGACTTTGTCCAGTCCCTGACTGGAGGCGGCTAATACTAACGTCGTATTTCCGGCATGACAATTCAACGAAAGTGGCTTTCAGCTGCCTCGTTGGGCCTGGTCGCGATTGATTAATCCGTTGCCATGCGGCACTTTAGGGTAAACGCCCACAGAGGCTTGGAGCATAACCCTGCTAACAGGAGAACCACTGTGAAACTGGAAGTCAAAGGCATTGCGGACGGCCAGCCGATTCCCGAAAAGTTCGCGTTTGGTGTATTCAGTGAACAGGACCACATGAGTTTTGGCCCCAACCGGAGCCCGGAACTGGTGTGGGAAGGCGCGCCGGAGGGCACCAAAAGCTTTGTGGTAGTGATGTTTGACCCGGATGTGCCCAGCGTGGCCGACGATGTGAACCAGGAAGGCAAGACCGTAGCGGCCGACCTGCCCCGGGTAGACTTCTTCCACTGGCTGCTGGTGGACATCCCGGCCAGCGTTGCTCGCATCCCGGAAGGTGAGGACAGTGACGGCGTCAGCCCCAAGGGCAAGGATCACGGCCCCGGCCCGATCGGGGTGCGCGGTGTGAATAACTACACCCAGTTCCTGGCCGGCAATCCGGACATGGCCGGCACCTACGCCGGTTACGACGGCCCTTGCCCGCCCTGGAACGACGAGATCATCCACCATTACCACTACGAAGTGCATGCGCTGGATGTGGAAACGCTGGGTCTGGATGGCGAATTTGACGGCAACGACGTGCGCCAGGCCATGGCCGGGCATGTGCTGGCCAGTGCCCGGGTAACCGGTACCTACACCCTCAATCCGGATCTGCGCTGAGCGGGTTCTGACGGTGCGGGGCTGCAGCGGCTCCGCGCCTGTCTTCATCTAACTGTCTCGTGGTTGTCACCTGCGTGTCACCCGGCCTTGTCAGAGTTTTTCCTGCACTCTGACGGCTGGCCTGACAATGCAGGAGGCACCATGGGCAATTATCGCAGCGTCTTCATCTCGGATGTCCATCTTGGCACAGCGGATTGCCAGGCCGGGCAACTGCTGGATTTCCTCAATACCATCCGGTGCGACACCCTGTACCTGGTAGGCGACATCGTCGACCTGATTGCCATGCAGCGCCGGGCCCACTTTCCGGAAAGCCATCGGCAGGTTGTTCACAAACTGTTGGAGCTGGCCGCCACCGGCACCCGCGTTGTCTATGTGCCCGGTAACCACGATGAATTCTTCCGCCGCTTCTGTGGCCAGACCCTCTCCGGTGTCGAGCTTCTCTACAAGGCCGTGCATACCACCGCGGATGGCCGCCGTTTTCTGGTATGCCACGGTGACCAGTTCGACCAGGTGGTGCGATGCAGCCCCCTGATGTTGCTGGTGGGTGACCATGCCCACGGCCTGCTGCTGCGGTTGAACCGCTGGTTCAACGCCCTGCGCCGTTTGCAGGGCAAGCCCTACTGGTCGCTGGCGGCCTGGATCAAAAGCCGCATAGGTAAGGCCAGAACCTTTATTCGCCGGTTTGAATTGGCAGCACTGACGGCCGCCGAGAAGGGAGATTTCGATGGTTTTATTTGCGGACATATTCACTCTGCCGGCTTCTTGCGTGGCGAGGACGGTCTATACTGCAATGATGGTGACTGGGTTGAGCACTGCTCGGCCCTGGTGGAAACAACCGATGGCGAACTGCAGTTGCTGCAGTGGTCTGATCAGCCGGTGATTGTCATGACCGAGCAGGATGCGCCCGCGGTGGCGGGCCCGGAAGGGGATCGCCCGGTGGTAGACGTGCTGACGCCGTCGTTCATCGAACAGGTTAACCGTATTGCCGGTTAACGGTGCTGATGTTTGGAGGCCTAAACAATTTGGTTTCGGCTCTTTAGCTTTGGGTGGGTGCTCATTCGGGGTTTTACGGTAAATTGTCAAAGTAATCCATAAAAAACATCAGGTTAAAAGAATTTGGCCAAGGGGCTATTGGTACCTTGCAGTGTCAGGGAGGGCGGTAGCCAGAGAGGGTCGACTTGAAATATATTTTGTGGTCTATATAATTCAACTCTAACTTTCGAAGCGAATTGATCACGTTATGACATCAGAAGGATCGAATACCACCGCCATCACCTTGCGCAAACCTACCAAGGATGATGGCTTCAGGCTCCACCAGCTGGTTGCGGAATGTCCGCCGCTGGACCCCAACTCGATTTACTGCAACCTGTTGCAGTGCAGCCACTTTGCCGAGACCGGCGTGGCGGCGGAGAAGGACGGCGATCTGGTCGGCTTTATCTCCGGATACATCCCTCCCCAACAGCCCGAGACCGTGTTTGTCTGGCAGGTGGCGGTACACGAGAAAGGTCGTGGCCAGGGCCTCGCCAAGCGGATGCTTAAGGAAATCGTAGGCCGGGACGCGTGCAACAACGTCACGCACCTGGAAACCACGATTACCGAAGACAACGAGGCTTCCTGGGCGCTGTTCCGCTCATTTGCCCGTGATCTGGGAGCCGAGCTCACCTATCACGAGCACTTCGAGAAAGAGACCCACTTTGGCGGCAATCACGATTCCGAGTTCCTGCTGCGCATCGGGCCTTTCACGAAGCCTGTCTGAGAGCCCTGATTCACAACATGTGAATCGCTGACTGCGAATCTGAACAGCCGGCAGGCCACCCGGGGTGGGCCTGCCAGATGGCTGACATCAACGCACGGCGGGCCTGTTGCGACCGACACGTTTTACCAGCAGGCCACCGCGCATTTACCTCGAACCTGACATGCTAAGAGGCAAGACAATGGAAATTTTTAAGTCTACTGAATCCGAAGTTCGTGTTTATTCCCGTGCCTTTCCGGTGATTTTCAACCGTGCCAAGAACGCGCACCTGTACACCGAAGACGGCAAACAGTACCTGGACTTCCTGGCCGGTGCCGGTTCCCTGAACTACGGCCACAACAACGATGTCCTGAAGAAAGCACTGCTCGAGTACATCGAGGCAGACGGTGTGAGCCAGGGCCTGGACCTGTTCACCACCGCCAAGCACGACTTCATGGAATCGTACAAGAAGTACATCCTTGATCCCCGTGGCCTGAACTACAAGATGCAGTTCACCGGCCCCACCGGTACCAACTGTGTGGAAGCGGCCATGAAGCTGGCCCGGAAGGTGAAAGGCCGTACCAACATCATTTCTTTCACTAACGGTTTCCACGGCGTAACTGCCGGTGCCGTTGCCGCCACCGGTAACGAGCATCACCGTGGTGGTGTAGGCGTACCCCTGGGCCACGTGGACTTCATGTTCTACGACGGCTACCTGGGTGAAGACGTAGACACCCTGGACATCATGGACAAGGTGCTGTCTGACAGCTCCTCCGGTGTTGAAAAGCCGGCGGCGGCTATCGTTGAGGCCGTTCAGGGTGAAGGCGGTCTGAATGCGGCCCGCGCCGAATGGCTGAAAGGCCTGTCCGAGCTGTGCAAGAAGCACGACATCCTGCTGATTGTGGATGACATCCAGGCGGGTAACGGCCGGACCGGCGAGTTCTTCAGCTTTGAATTCGCTGGCATCAAGCCGGACATCGTGACGGTATCCAAGTCCCTGAGTGGCTATGGCCTGCCGATGGCGCTGGTGCTGTTCAAGCCGGAGCTGGACGTATGGGAATCCGGTGAGCACAACGGTACTTTCCGTGGTAACAACATGGCGTTCGTAACGGCCCGCGCTGCCGTTGAAACCTACTGGAAAGACGATGCCTTCGCCAACGAAGTGAAGGCCAAGACCAAGGTGCTGGGCGATGCCCTGCAGGCGATCTGCGACAAGTACCCGGGTGAGTTCTCGATGAAAGGCCGCGGCCTGATGCGTGGTATCGAAGCCAAGCATGCAGACGTGACCGGTCCGATCACCAAGCGCTGCTTCGAGAAGGGCCTGATCATCGAGACCAGTGGCCCGAACGATGAAGTGATCAAGTGCCTGATGCCGCTGACCACCAGCGAAGACGACCTGCGTCTGGGCGCGAAACTGCTGGGCGAGTCTGTTGACGAGATCATGCAGGAAGGTGTGAACGAGGCGTCGTAAGACGCCCGTTTCCCCCACCTTTCCAAAACGCAGATTACGAAGGCAAGGATATGACTACGGCACAGCACACCGTCGAGAAAATCGGCGGTACATCAATGAGTAATTACGAGGCCGTGCGCGACAATATCATTATTGGCAAGCGCAAGAAGAGCGACCTCTACCAGCGGATTTTCGTGGTTTCAGCCTATGGCGGCGTAACCAACGAACTGCTGGAGCACAAGAAAACCGGCGAGCCGGGCGTTTACGCCCTGTTTGCCGATGCCGAATCGGACTGGGCCTGGGGTGACGACCTCACCAAGCTGATCCAGTTGCTGACCGACATCAACGGCGAGCTGTTCAGAGACCCGATGCTCAAGCAGCAGGCCGACCAGTTCATTACCGACCGTATTGAAGGTGTTCGCGGCTGCCTGATCGACCTGCAGCGCCTGTGTTCCTACGGCCAGTTCCAGCTTGAAGAGCATCTGCTGACTGTCCGGGAAATGCTGGCGGGTATCGGCGAAGCGCACAGTGCGTTCAACACCACCCTGAAGCTGCAGCAGGAAGGCATTAATGCCCGCTTTGTCGACCTGACCGGCTGGCGCGATGCCGAGCTGCTGCCGCTGGATGAAAAGCTGAAGCAGGCGTTCGACAGCATCGACCTGAGCCGCGAGCTGCCCATCGTGACGGGTTACGCGCAGTGCAAGGAAGGCCTGATGCGTACCTTTGACCGTGGCTACAGCGAGATGACATTCAGCCGGGTGGCTGTGATGACCAACGCCCGCGAAGCCATCATCCACAAGGAATATCACCTGAGCTCCGCTGACCCGAAAGTGGTGGGTGAAGACAAGGTAGTTCCCCTGGGTCGTACCAACTACGACGTGGCGGACCAGCTGGCCAACCTGGGTATGGAAGCCATCCACCCCCGGGCCGGTAAGGGCCTGCGCCAGAACGAGATTCCGTTGCGGGTGATGAACACCTTCGAGCCGGAGCACACCGGTACCCTGATTACCGGTGATTACATCAGCGAGAAACCGCAGGTGGAAATCATTGCCGGCGCCAAGGGTGTGTTTGCCATCGAAGTGTTCGACCAGGACATGCAGGGCGAGCCCGGCTCGGACCGCAGGATTCTGGACGTGCTGACCCGCTTCAAGGTGCGCTTCATGTCGAAGGACACCAACGCCAACACCATCACTCACTATGTGGGCACCACGCTCAAGCATGTGAAGCGAGTGGTCAAGGCGCTGGAAGAAGAGTTTCCGAATGCCGAAGTCAGCACCCGCAAGGTGGCCCTGGTGTCAGCCTGTGGCAGCGACATGAAGGTGCCCGGCATCCTGGCCCGCTCTGTGAAGGCGCTGGCAGACAAGGAGATCAGCGTGCTGGCCATTCACCAGTGCATGCGCCAGGTGGACATTCAGTTCGTGATTGACGAAGACCATTACAACCAGGCGATTGTGGCCCTGCACGGGGCACTCATCGAGCCCCACAACCACGAATACGCTATCGTGGCGGCAACCACCGCCTGAAGAATTGCCCGCAAGCGGAACCGGTCGCTTCGCTTGCGGGTGATGGAGGACGTCTTGCCTCCTGATCGGGCGCCCGGTCGGCCGTCTCGTCTCTGGCGAGTTATTATGGCCGGGCGTGGCCGATCACCTTTCCTTCCCCCGTTTTCTTTCCCTTCAGCCGCCGTGCAACAGCCAGAACCAGGCGCCGACCGTCAGTTGGCAGAGCAATACCACCACCGTCAGCAGCAGTCGCAATTTCAGGTACCAAGCCGGCAATGCCGACCAGAATGGCAAGGCGGGCAACGGCGATCACGACCGCTGCCTCGGTTTCAGTTCATTGAGAATTATTCGCACGGTAAATCTCCCTGAATTGCGATACAGGGAGATTTACGCTTGCCATGCCCGTCGGGATCATCGGGCCAGTTCGAGACATTCCCGATGGGCCGGGCAGGTGACCAGGTGATCGTTCACCATACCGGTAGCCTGCATAAAGGCGTACACGATGGTTGGGCCGACAAAATTGAAACCGGCTTTTTTCAGGGCCCGGGACATGGCCTCGGATTCTGCGGTGGTGGCCGGTACCTGTTCGATGGTTTGCCAGTGGTTTTGCCGGGGTTGGTGCTCCACGAACTGCCAGAGAAAATCGGCAAAGCCGATGCCTTGCTCCTTCAGCGCCAGGTAGCTGCGGGCATTGCGGATAATGGACTGCACTTTCAGGCGGTTGCGGATAATACCGGGGTTCTCCAGCAGCCGGGCCTGGTCCTGCTCGGTGAAGCGCACGATCTGTTCCGGATCAAAGCCGGCGAAGGCGGCGCGGTAGCTTTCCTGCTTGCGCAAAATGGTGATCCAGCTCAGGCCGGCCTGCTGGCCGTCCAGGCACAGCTTTTCGAACAGCGCCTGGTCATCATATTCCGGGCGGCCCCAGACGGTGTCGTGGTAGTGCACATAGAGCGGGTCGGTTCCGCACCAGGGGCAGCGTTCATTGGTCTCGGTCACATCGGGCCTCCGGGTCAGCGTCTGGCGCGGATCACGCGGTGGAACAGGGGCTCCCAGCTGGTGTCTAATGGCCGCGCCGGGGTCAGGGCAAAGTCGTCCGCCGGCGGCTCCAGCAGGGTGATGTCCGGCCACAGCGTGCGCTTGCCGTCGGTGGAGGCCTGGTGCACCAGGGTAATCACAAAGCCTTCGGCATAGAAACAGCTGGCCTGCCAGAGGCCGTCAGGCTGGTCGCCGTAGAGTTCGAAGTTCTTGCGTACTTCCAGGGTTTGCAGGTTGCCGGCTATGCCCCGCCCTGTGGCTTTCAGCCAGGCTTCCTTGAGAGTCCAGACCTGCAGGAAAGAAAAAGGATCATCGGCCCGGAACAGCCACTCCTGCTCCACCGGCGAAAACCAGCGCCTGGCCACGCCGGTCCAGTCCGGCTTGCGCTGGCCCGGTTCGATGTCAATACCCAGCGGCCGGCCGCCGGTGGCCACGGCGGCCAGTTCCCGGCTGTGGCTGAGGCTGAGGCACCAGTGCGGGGGAGAAACGGTCGCCACCGGGCGTCCGTCCACCGGCCGGCAATGCTCGGGGGCCGTACCACTGGCCTGGCTAATACCCTGCCGCATCAGCCAGCGGCTGGCCAGGAATTCCCGCCTGCGGACACCCTCTAGCCGGGCCATGGTGTCGGCCTCAAAACGGGTCATCCACTCTGGCGGTGCGGGCAGGTCCCGCTGGATCTGGTGACACAGCCAGATGCGGGGCCGGTCAGGGCTGCAGGCGTTGGATGGTCCAGCCATCACCCTCTCTCACGTATTCGAAGCGATCGTGCAGCCGGCTTGGCCGCCCCTGCCAGAATTCAATCCGCTCGGGAACCACCCGGTAACCGCCCCAGAAACTGGGCAGGGGAATTTCGCCGGAGCTGAACTTGCGTTTCATCTCCGCCACTTTCTGTTCCAGCAGGCCCCGGGAAGTAATCGCCTTGCTCTGCTCCGATACCCAGGCGCCAATCTGGCTGCCCCGTGGCCGGGAGGCGAAGTATTTCAGGGATTCCGACTTGCTGACCTTTTCCACCGGCCCCTGAACACGTACCTGACGGTTCAGGCCGATCCAGGGAAACAGCAGCGCTGCCTTGGGGTTCTGCTCCAGCTCCAGCGCCTTGCGGCTGCCGTAATTGGTGTAGAACACAAAGCCCCGGTTATCGAAGTATTTCAGCAGCACGGTGCGCAGGTCCGGCATCTGGTCGGTACCGGCAGTGGCCAGCGACATGGCGTTGGGCTCAAGAATGCCGGCGGTGCGGGCATCTTCAAACCAGGCCTGGAACTGCAAAACCGGGTCGTCGTTCAGGTGTTCGCGATCCAGCCCTTCACTTTCAAAATCCCGACGCATATCGCCGATGTCCATACTGCTCTCTCCGTTGGGTTGCACAGGGAGTGTTACGTCTTGCGAGGATATCGGGTTCAGTGCCGGCTGTCAGGTCTGGCTGACAAAGACTGGCGCCCGGCGGTATGCTTGAAGGAGTATCCGGAATTTCAGTGCTGTTTCAGAGGGAGTGGTCTGTGGCCGAGCAAAAGGCAGAACGTCATCTGGCGCGAAATAGTGTCATCGTGCTGGCGGTATTGGTGGGGTTGTACGCACTGGCGGGGTTCCTGTTGCTGCCCTGGTGGCTGGAAAAAGCCCTGCCCGAACAGCTGGAACAGCGTATGGGCTGGCAGGCGCAGGTGGAAAGCATCCGGGTTAATCCGTTTGCCCTGAGCATGGAAGCCGAAGGCTTTGCCGCCCGTGACCAGGCAGACGAACCGGTCACGGCCTTCGAGAAGCTGCGGGTGGATGTGAGTTTCCTCCAGCTGGTGCGGGGCATTATCGGCTTCGAGGAAATCCGCCTGACCGAACCGGATATCCGCCTGGATCTGCTGGAAGACTACTCGGTGAACTACGCCCGGGACTGGCAAAACGCCAACCCGCCTGCCAGCGAACCTGAGCCGGTTCAGGAGCCGCCAGCGCCTTCAGAACCACCCAGGCTGTTTTTCCGGCAGATCGCCATTGAAGGTGGCCAGCTGCTGTTCCGGGATTTCTCCCAGCCGGAAGCGGCCGAATTCCTCATCGAACCGCTGGATCTTGCCCTGAACGACCTGGCCACCTGGCAGAGGGAAGAGTCTGACAGCCAGTACTCTGTCACCGCCGCCATCGGGGACCAGCACATCGACTGGCAGGGCGACCTGAGCGTAACGCCGCTGTATTCGCAGGGTCGGCTGAAGGTTTCCGACATACGCCACGACACCCTTGCCCACTTCCTGGCGCCCTACCTGCCCTGGCAGCTTCGGGACGGTGCCGTCACCGTGGAATCCCGCTACCAGCTGGCCGGTGGTGACCAGTTTGAACTGATTACCTCCGGTGGCAAGCTGTCGATCCGTGACCTGGCCCTGGCCCTGAACGAAGGTGACGAAGAGCCGGCGCTCACAACCCGGGCCCTGACCGTGAATGACATTGGCTTTGACCTCACCGCCCGGGAAGCTTCTGTGGGCATGGTGACCATCGAGGCACCGTTCGTGGCCGCCAGCCGTGATGCCGAAGGTATGGTCGACTGGGTAACCTCGCTGCCGGCCGGTGAGCAAGCGGCGGAGGCCGCCGGGGAAGAACCCGCAAGCTCCGCTCCGGCTTTCCGCTGGTCTGTTGAGGGTGTGGAACTGACCGAAGGTGGCGTCCGGTGGCGTGACCGGGTTCCGGAAACCCCGGCGGAACTGACCCTGACTGACCTGGCGGTCACTCTGGGCGGGCTGTCCCAGCAGATGGATGAGCCTGTGCCCTACAGCCTGTCGGCGGGACTGGCCAGCGGTGGCAGCCTGCGGGCAGACGGCCAGGTGACACCCGCACCGTTCAATTTTGAAGGGGCCCTGGCCGGCACAGACATCGCGCTGGCTGCGGTAGAACCCTATCTGCAGCTGGGCGCTAACCTGGCGATAAACGAAGGCCGCTTGGGCTTTGACGGCAACCTGGACCTGGACAGCCAGGATGACCCCATGACCGGTACCTTCAGCGGCACCGCACAAATTGCCGACCTGGACCTGCGGCTGGCAGACCAGGACGGGCAACTGGTGTCCTGGCAGTTGCTGCGACTGGCGCCGGTGGAATTCAACGTCAACCCGGCCCGGCTGGAAATCGGCACAGTAACCCTGGCACAACCGGCCTTTAACCTGGTGCGGGATACCGGCGGTGCCCATAACGTGGAGCGCATTGTCAAAACCGGCGCCGATGCCGGCACGGAACAAGCCGACGCGGCGCAAGATGACAGCGCAGCCGAACAATCCGGCGAGCCAGACTTTATCTTCCGCATTGGCGAGCTGCTGGTGGAGGAAGGCTCCGTAGCCTATACCGACCGCACCATGGAGCCGGTGTTTAACACCACCTTCGATACCCTGAGCGGCAGCGTAACCGGCATCAGCAACGTGCCACCCCAGCAGGGCTCGGTGAACTTGCAGGGCCGGCTGGCGGGCGTGGCGCCGGTCACTTTCAAGGGCACCCTGGGCGCCCTGGGTACGGAAGACCCCAGCGAGCTGCAACTGAATATGGACGACCTGGCCCTGCCGGTACTGTCCCCCTACTTTGGCCGTTTTCTGGGTTACGGCGTGGACAGCGGCAAACTGAAACTGGACCTGGACTACGAATTCATCGGAACCCGGCTGAAAGCTTCGAACCAGGTGGTGCTGGACCGAATGGAACTGGGCCAGGCAGTGGCCAGTGAAGAGGCGGTCAACGCCCCGGTAAAGCTCGGGCTCGCCCTGCTGACCGATCGCCAGGGCGTGATTGAAGTGGACCTGCCCATTGAAGGTGACCTGTCGGACCCGCAATTCAGTGTGGGCCAGATTGTCATGCGGGCCTTTGTGAACCTCTTGGTGAAAGCGGCGGCCTCACCGTTCAGCATGCTCGGCTCCCTGGCGGACCTGGCCGGTTTCAGCAGCGAAGAACTGGGACAGGTAAGCTTTGTGCCGGGCAGTGTGCAACTGGCCAGCGGCGAGGCGGAAAAGCTGTCTGCCCTGGCCGGCGCCCTCAATGACCGGCCGGACCTGCTGTTGAACATCCGAGGTGCCGTAGCCACCGAAGCCGATGGCCTGGCCCTGCTCAAGGCCGAGCGTGAAGCCCGGGGTGAACCGGTAACCGGTGAAGCCTGGGAGCAGGCGCAACAAGCTTATCGCAATGGTGAGCTGTCGCTGCCGCCGGAGACCCTGGGCAAACTGGCCACAGACCGGGGGGTGGCGGTGCGCCGCCTGCTGCAGGACACCCATGGTGTGCCCTCTGACCAACTGTTCACCCTGGAGCCGTCCCGGCAGGCGGCCGTGGATGATCAGGGCCAGGTGACCGTACCGTTCAACCTGGATGTACGCTGAACAACCACCGGATCAGGAAGGCTTATGGCCAGTCTAAAGGCACGTGCTGCCAGTCATTTCTTTGCCTATGTGTCGCGCCTGCGCTGGATCAAGCGTTGGGGCCTGATGCGCAATGCCATCGAAGAAAACGTGGCCACCCATTCCTGGGAAGTGGCCACCATCGCCCACGCCCTGGCGTTGATCCGCAACCGGCACTTTGACGGGGCGGTGAATGCCGACCGCATCGCCGCTGCCGCGCTGTACCACGATGCTACCGAGGTAATTACCGGTGATATGCCGACCCCGGTGAAGTACCACTCGAAAGTGATGCGGGAAGCCTTCGGGGATATCGAGCACAAGGCCGAAGCGGAACTGCTGGCGCTGTTACCCGATGACTTGCGGGAGGATTTTGCTCCCTATGTGCGGGAGTCGCAGCTGGGCCAGGCGGAGAAAGAGCTGATCAAGGCAGCAGACCGGCTGTCGGCCCTGCTGAAATGCCGGGCCGAGATCCAGACCGGCAACAAGGAATTCGAGCCGGCGGCGGAGCAGATACTCCATGGCCTGCAACAGCAGGCACTGCCGGAAGTGCTGTACTTTCTGGAGGTGTTTGCACCCAGTTACGAGCGCCCGCTGGACCATTTGCTGGGCTAGCGAGCACCGTAACCGGGTTTATGGCTTAGCTGTTGCCGGCTGAGGCCACCATGCCACCACGCAGGCCGTCCCGGCTCAGAGCGTCCCGAACGGCATCTTCAGGACTGCCGGACAGAACACCCCCGTCGCTACCAGTTGCCATTCAAAAGATGCGCCGAGAGACGCCACCAGTGCGGTCAGTGCGGCCGCCACGCCGAGGGCTAGCAACAGCAGTACGCCGGAGGTGAGTTCGGCCAGGCTGAGGGCCAGGGCCAGAATCAGCCAGAAGTGGGTAAGACTCCATTCCATAGTCAGTTTTATCCCGTTGTTGAATCAAGTGGCCGGAGCGCCCGTTTCAGAGGGCACGTGATGCCATTTTGCATGGCAGCCTAACTGTTACAGTACCGGAGTACTAAAGTACCTGCATCAGTGGCAAAAACAAGACAGAGGGTCGTAATCATGAAGGATCTCAAGAACAAAGTGGCTGTAGTAACCGGAGCCGGTTCCGGAATCGGCCGGGCCCTTGCCAGTGTGTTGGCCGCCAAAGGCTGCCGGCTGGCGCTGTCTGACGTCAATGAAGCGGGGCTGGCAGAAACCGTTGCAGCGTGTGGTGGTGCCGAAGTTCGCTCCTATCGCCTTGACGTCTCTGACCGTGATGCGATATACGCTCATGCCGAGCAGGTACGGGCAGATTTTGGTCAGGTCAATCTGGTGATCAACAATGCCGGTGTCGCACTGTCGGCGACCGTGCGGGAGATGACCGATGACGACTTCAAATGGGTCATGGATATCGACTTCTGGGGTGTGGCGCACGGCACCCGGGCATTCTTGCCACACCTGATTGCGTCCGGGGACGGCCATGTGGTGAATATTTCCAGTGTCTTCGGCCTGATTGGCGTGCCCAAGCAGAGCGCCTATAACGCGGCCAAGTTTGCCGTGCGTGGGTTTACCGAGTCACTGCGGCAGGAGATGAAACTGGAGAACCAACCGGTGAGCGTGAGCTGCGTGCACCCTGGTGGTATCCGCACCAACATCGCCAACGCCGCCCGCATGGGCAAGTCCGAGAACGGCGAAGCGCAACGCAAGGGCTTCGACAAACTGGCCATGACGACGCCGGACAAAGCCGCGGAGATCATCGTGAAAGGCATTCTGAAAAACGAGTCCCGCATACTGGTAGGCCCTGATGCGTGGGGTATTGACGCCATCAACCGACTGCTGGGTTCGGCATACCAGCCGCTGGTTGAACGTTTTTCCCGTAAGAATCTTTATATCTGACGGTTTCGGGAATCGTTCGGGAAAAACGGGTTGGTTATTTTACAGTCAGGTTTTCCCATCTATACTCAGAGGCTGATCCAGGGAAGAGTCAGCATGAACATTTTAAAACATCCGGACCTGGGCAAGACACTGGAACAGAGTCGCTCGGGTCTCAGGGATAATCATCGTCGGTCACTCGCGCGCCTGCTGTTCCTGGTGACGGGTTCAGCTCTGGTTGCGTTTGCTTGCCTCCAGATCTTCAATGGCTACGCCTGGGTGGCGGCGCTTGAATTGAGTGCCAGCGCACTGGTGTTCTTCGGTGCTGCCCGGTTGAAAACCACGCCTCATCTGCAGCAGTGGGTTTACGCCTATCTTGTTGCCCTGTTCTCGTTTTTTATTGTCATCATGCTGTTACCCGATGCCTCTGTAGCCGCGTTCGTCTGGGTGTTGATGATGCCGGTGCTGGCTTATCTGCTGTTGGGCAAACATGAAGGTATGATCCTGAGTGTACCGTTCATGTTGCTGGGCGGTGTGGTGTACTACTTCTTTCTAGAAGATGTGGGCTCTGCTCACGGCATGATTGATCTTCTCAACATGGTGTTGTGCGGCAGCCTGATGCAGATGTTCATGCACATGTACGAAGCCCGGCGTGAGGAAGCAGAGCAGCGGCTGGTCGAAGTGGCCCAGACAGATTCGCTGACCGGCCTGGCCAACCGGGCAAGTTTCCAGTCCACGCTGGCGCGCACGATTGCCGAGAGTGAACGCAGCAGTACCGCGTTTGCGCTGGTGATCATGGATATTGATCACTTCAAGAGCGTCAACGATACCCTGGGCCATGATGCAGGAGACTATGTGCTGCGCCACATCAGTCAGTGCCTGAGTGAGCGCTTGCGCACGACCGACTTCGTCGGGCGCCTAGGTGGTGAGGAGTTTGGCCTGATTCTGCGGGATGTTCGGCCGGACGATGCCTTCGAACTGATGGAAGAGCTCCGGCTCCGCATTGCGGGTCGTGAACTTCGCTACGGTGAGGCGGGTATCCGGGTGACGGCGTCATTTGGTATTGCCCAGTGGCCGGAGCACGGCCGTGAGGCCGAAGCCCTGTTCTCGGTGGCAGACCGCTATCTGTATCGGTGCAAACGCGCGGGCCGTAACCGGGTTGCTCCTGCCCACCCTCCCCGGCCCTCTGGCGCCACAGGTACGTTGGCTGGAGGTGTCCGCTGAATCGGGTATCCTTAGGCAGATAGCTTATTCCGCCAAGGACCGATCGACCATGTGTGAATTGCTGGCCATGAGCGCCAATACCCCCACGGACCTCTGTTTCAGCTTTACCGGCCTGACCCGACGTGGTGGCGAAACGGGACCCCACAAGGATGGCTGGGGCGTGGCGTTCTATGAAGGCAAGGGTGTTCGCTGCTTTCATGATTCTGATGCCAGTGCCAGTTCCCGTCTTGCCCAGGTCGTGCAAACCCACCCGATTAAAAGTGAAGTGGCCATCTGCCATATCCGCCAGGCCAATGTGGGCGAGATCTGTCTGGCCAATACCCATCCGTTCATCCGGGAACTTTGGGGGCGCTACTGGGTATTTGCCCATAACGGGCAGCTGTCCGGGTTCAGGGCACCAGAAGGATTCTATGAGCCGGTTGGCAGTACCGACAGCGAAGCGCTGTTTTGTGATCTGCTCAACCACCTCCGGAGCCATTGCCAGCGAGACGACACCACTGACCAGATTGTGGCGACGCTGGTAGCGCTCGCCAGAGCCTACGCCCGCGAAGGTGTGTTTAACCTGTTGCTGAGCAACGGCGACTGGCTGTTCACCTACTGCACCACCAAGATGGCCAGCATCACTCGCCGCGCACCTTTCGGCCCGGCGCGGCTCAAAGACACCGATGTAACCGTGGATTTTGAAGCTGAAACCACGCCCAACGATATTGTCAGTGTGATTGTCACTGAGCCGCTTACCACCGATGAAACCTGGGATATCTATCAGCCCGGGGAATGGCGGCTCTGGCACAAAGGTGAGGTGATTATGAAGGGCCAGCCGGAAAACTGAAGATTGCCCCGAACTGTGATCTGGTCGAGCTTTTCCCGGGCCCGGCTCAACCCTTTGGTGGATGGCCGGCCGCTCCCTTGTCGTTAGGATGCTGCCAAGAGTTTTGCTCAATGGCGGTATCAGAACAACAAAGGGATTTACCATGCCTGCTTCCAATCTGTCCGTAACGCTGGCCCGGCACCCGGTCGATCTGCTGGAGCGCCCCGGAATTCCGGAGGTCGGCCAGTGTGATCCCCGAACGTCTGAGCTCCTGATTCGCAAGCATGGTGGTCAGTCCAGCAGCTATTTTGCTCTGCAGCCCGCGTGCCGCCATTACTACAGCCAAGGCCTGGGACTGGTGCCCTATGTTCCGGTATCGGTGTTTGGCCAGAGAGTGGACGTGGTGCCTACCCGGCCACTGGCCCGAAGCAGGCGATGACGGAGCTTCTGCACGCGTTCGAACGTAATCTGCCCGGGCAGCCGATGTATGTGGGTGTCGACGATTCGGTGCTCAGGCCGTTAAAGGCCCTGGGCTACGACGCCACCATGATGGGCACCGAGTTTTCGGTGGATCTGGCGGGCTTTTCCCTGCGGGGCAAGGCCATGAAACAACTTCGCCATGCCCGCAACCTGCACCGGCGCTGTGCGGTGACAGTGCGGGAGCAGGAGGGGCAGGACGTTGACTGGCATCAGGTGGCCGGTGTTTCCGACGCCTGGCGTGAGCGCAAAGCGGTCAAGGAGCGGGAACTGGGATTACTGACCCGTCCGCCGGTGTTCGGCGATGAGTGGGGCGTACGAAAATTCTACGCCTATATTGATGGCCAGCTTGCTGGCTATGTGTTTTTTGATCCCTGGTTTCATGACGGGCGGATCGGGGGCTACTGCGCCAATATCCTCAGAGCGTCACCGGAGATGAATCGCCTGGGTGTTCTGGATCATATTGTGCTTCAGGCCATGAGCCAGTTCCGGGATGAAGGCGTGCCAGAGGTGTCTCTGGGTATTGCCCCGTTGCATGGAGTACGGCCGTGGGCTGGCGACCGCAAGGGCCTGCGCTGGGCTCAGCATGGTCTCTATCGATACGGCAATCGACTGTATGCATTTGCACCCCTGGCCTATCACAAGTCCCGATACCGTGGACGGGAAACACCCTGGTTTGTCTGCACGAAGAACATGAGCAGTGCCCGGGTGGTTGCCACCCTTCTCAAAGGAACCGGCCTGTTGCCAGTGCCATGAGCAGGATTTCGGAACCTGGCTCTCAGAACGGGGGAATGACTCTGGTCGGGCCGCCACCCTGTGACTATGCTGAAGCTCATCCACCACCGACGATGAGCCCCATGGTTGCCGAAACCAAACTGTCCCGGCCGGCACTGTCCTCCAGACTATTGAGCGAAATGTCCCGGTTACAGCTGCTGGACGGGGCGGAAGACGTTCCGTTCACGTTGATTTCGGCACCTGCCGGGTTTGGCAAGACCACCCTGGTCAGCCAGTGGTTGGAGGAGCGAAAACCGGTCCACGCCTGGTTCAGCCTGGACCAGAGGGATAACACCCCGGCGCTGTTCTGGAACTCTGTGGCCAGTGCCCTGGCACGGGTGGACACACGCTTTGCCATTCGGGAAAGCACACTATTGGCAGCCCTTGAGCCGAACGCCGTGGTGGATCCGGTCGCCTTGCTGGTCAACCGGCTGGCGGATTATGCGCGTACCTGGCAGGCACCCCTCAGGCTCTATCTGGTGCTCGATGATTTTCATCTGATCGACCAGCCTGATTTGCTGGAACAGGTCCGTCGGTTTATCGACTTTGCACCGGGTTTGCTCAGAATCCTGTGCCTTTCCAGAACCGACCCACCGATACGGACAGCGCAGTTACTGGCTCGGGATCGAATGTTCAAACTGGGCCCGGCCGATCTGTGTTTTGATCTGGAGCTCACCCGCAAGTTCATTCGGGGCCGGCAGCCAGAGATTTCGGATGCCGACATCACACACTTGCACGAGCGAACCGGAGGATGGCCGGCAGCGCTGCAACTGTCTGCGCTGTCTGGCCGGTTGAGCGGTCCCGGGCAGGATTCTGACGACCTCCGGGGCCGGACAGCGCTGGCCGAGTACCTGCTGGAGGAGGTATTCATCGGGCTGGAGCCGGACCTGCAGCAGTTTCTGATGGATATGAGCCTGCTGCCACTATTTTCAGCAGATATCGCCAACCAGGCCCGGAGCGCCGAAGATGCCACCGCTCTGATCGCAATGATGCGTGAGCGCAACCTGCTGTTTCAGCGCTACGGCTCCGGACAGACCTGGTACCGGTTACACGATTTGCTGGCGGAATGGTTGAGGGCCCGTCAGTCCGATCCGGACAGGGCCAGAGAGATTCAAATGGCGGGCGCCAGAGCCTTTGAACAGGCGGGGTTGACAGCCGAGGCCCTTGAACTGTTTCTGGTGACCGACTGCTATTCCGAAGCGGAAGCCTTGGTGCCGGCGCTTTTGCAGAGTGATGAACTGGCCGGGCACAGGGCCCTGCCGAAACGCTTTCCGGAAACGGTGCGAAATGTTTCTCCGGCCATCGTCCTGTTGGAGGCACTGTTTGACTTCATGGATGGCCGATATGACTCGGTGCTGAGCAAGGTGGAACAGGCCGGCGCGCTGCTGGACCAGCGCCCTGGCTCTGATCCAGACACTTTGCGGTTTATTGCACTGCTGTTGACCTGGCCTGCGGCCCGCTTCACCGGAAGGGAAGCTGCTGCTCAGACCTCAATTGTTCAGGTGTCGGAACAGCTGACGCCGGGGCGTGGCAGCCTGCATAACTGGGGGCTGTACACCCTGGGTGCTGACGCCTTTATGGATGCGCGGATGGATTCCGCCCGGATGATGCTCGGTAAAGCGCTTGCCGGCGCACTGGAGCTGGAAGACGGGCTGTGTGCCATTCGGTGCCTGGCGATTCTGGTGCCGGTCATGGTGCAGGGTGGCTGCGCAGACGACGCCCAGCGGGTTTTTCAGCGAGCTTGTGAACGCCTGGTGGGTGGGCCGCCGGCGAAAGAGCAGGCGGGTTAGTTGGCCTACCTGGAAGGCTTGCTGGCGCTGGAGCGACATGAGCTTGAACGTGCTCGTATGTGCCTGGAAGAGGCTAGTCAACTGGCCCCCGAACGGATGACATTGCTCGACCGGTTGTACCTGGCGTTTGAGTTATTTCGGCTCGGCATGATTACCGGCAATGAAGAGCAATGGCGGAGCCAGTTGCAAGAGATCTGGGAGCTGCATCAGCAGATGGCTCTTGAGGACTGGTCCCACAACATTCCTCAACCGGCTGCGCTGGAGTCGCTGGCCCAGCTGAGTGCCGGCAACGCCTTCCCGTTGATGGTCTGGGCCGGCTCGGACGGGAGCGCCCGCACCACCAGTCGTTTCAGCAGCCTGCATGAGCGATTGCTCAGGCTCGTTGGCGAGTTACTGACAGGCGCAGACGTGACCGAGGCGCTGCAACAACTGGAAGCAGACGCCATGGCCGGTGGTGTTCAGCTGGTCGTGTGCCACGTGAACCTGGTTCGGGTGTTGCTTTGCGCATTTCGTGATCAGGACCTGCCCGGCGCTGCCAGGTTGCTGGCGGAACAACTGTCGGTTTCGGTGCCCAGAGGCCTGCTGCGGCCCTTTCTCGATGCCGAGCTCCGGCTCGATGATGTTCTTGAAGAGTGCCGTCGACAAGGCTGGTCCCGGCAGGAAGCCTGCAGGGTTCTTGAACTGCGTCATGATCAGGAGCTTTCGCTCCGGTCAGGGTCATCGGCCGATCGGCCCTGCTCGGAAACCGATATGCCCGAGCCTCTGAGCCAGCGGGAACATGATGTACTGGCGCTGTTATCTGCGGGGTTGAGCAACAAAGCCATGAGCGAGCAACTGGGTATCACCGTGGCAACAGTGAAATCTCACCTCAGCAATATCTATGGCAAATTGCAGGCTGACAACCGGGTGCGGGCCATCTCCCGGGCCCGGGAGATGGGCTTGATGAACTGAACGGCCGCTGGCAGTTATTGATCCCGGGGGCTTTTGTTCACTGCAGCGTGCGACGGTTACCCTTCTTGTATTGCGGTGCGATGTACTGCTGGATCTGGCTCTTGAAACGACCGATCAGTTCACTGTTATCTTTATCCCAGGGATGGAAGCCGGGCTTGAAATATTCTGCCCAGGCTGGAATCAGACTGGAAAAGGCGCCGTTTCTGCCCCACATGCGCCACATGCCCTTGGCGGAATCTTTCACAGTAAAATGTTTGCGGTCCTTCATCACCATGCGGCCGGTGTACCAGGTGGCCACCACGCCCAGCGCGGCGGTGGCAAACAACTGATAGAAGGCCCGCTCGGCATAGGTGCCCCCCACTTGCTGGAAGACGTCGTAGGCGACCGCCTTGTGCTCGGTTTCCTCAATGGCGTGCCACACCCACAGCGGGCGCATGGATTCGTGCATGTCTTCGCGAACGTCGTCCCGCTCCAGCAGCATATCGGCCATCATCGCCGTAATATGCTCCAGAGCGCAGGTCACCGCCAACTGATGCCGTTTGGGCAGCTTGCGTGCCAGGTCCAGGATGACTTTCAGGTCTCTTTCCATTTCCTCAACCGGCATGCCCTGATCGCGTACATGCTGGTTCATGGCGATGTGCTCAAGGGAATGCATTGCTTCCTGACCGATGAAGCCTCGCACGTCCTCTTTCAGCTTGGGGTCATTGATCTGATCACGAAATGCGCGCACAGAGTCCACAAAGAACTGCTCACCTTCGGGGAAGAGCACAGACAGCGCGTTCATGGTATGGCTGATCAGGTAGTTGTTGTCCAGCCAGTAACGCGGTACTTCGTTGCCAAACTCGAAGCCCATGCGCTGAGGTTTGATGGCGACATTGTCCGGGGTGTGTGAGGCCCGGGCACCTTGTTTCGATTGGGTTGTTGTCAGCATGTTCCTACTCCTTTGCGCCAGAGCGCGTTGGCTGATGTCATAGGTCCAGTGTGGCGGAGTCGAGGGAACATCAGAATGCGCGAATGGGACGGCCATCGTTCACAATAGGCCAGCAGCCCAGAATAGATTGGCCTGAGTGACGGCCTGGCAAGTGCGAACCGCCCCACTGTGGCTGAACGGAGCTTCTGGTACAGTCTGGAACAAGACAAATATCAATATCAGGGACACACTATGGCAGCAACGGGAGCAGACACCGAACGGCAGATGCTGGGCTTGTTTCTGGTGCCTGGCGTGTATCTGCGGGTATTGGCCGAGACGGTGCGCCAGTTGGGCTACAACGACCGGACGCTCTACGAAGGGTTAGACTTTACCGCGGAGGATCTCAAGGCCAACGACAGCCGTATTTTTGTGACCGATGCGGTGTTAATGGCCCAGCGCGCGTTGCAACTGGCGGGAAAGGATGGGTTAAGCTTTCTGCTGGCCAAGGAACTGCGCCTGACCATTCACGGCACTCTCGGATTTGCTGCCCTGACCAGCCCGACCTTTGAAGGTGCGCTGGATTCGGTTCGCCGCTACTTGCAGCTGCGGGCGCCTTTTCTGAGCATGAAGCAGTCGCTGGCTGGTGATCAGGTACTGGTGCAGCTTTGTACCGAGTTTGATGTGCCGGGGTTGTACGATTTTCTGGCGGAAACCGTCAGCGCGACTCTGATTCTGCTCACCGAGCAGCTGCTTGATCGTGCCGATGCGGAAGCCCGGGGTTTTGCTCTGGAAGACGGCAAGCTGCCGGGCGTGTCGGTTCGCCTGACCACGTCGGAACCGGCCTATTATCAGCGTTTTGCCAGCCAGCTACCGGTGCGCTTCGACTATGGCCAACCGGAAGAAATGCTGATTTTTCCGCGCCAGTTGCTGGATGTCCGCATGCGCCTGGCGGATGCGGATGCCTCCCGGATGGCAAGGGATCAGTGCGAGTTCGAGTTGCAGAAGGCCCTGAAGGAACAGGGCGACATCGTGCTGGCGATCCGCAACATGCTGAGAATGACCCCGGGGCCCTTGCCGTCGCTGGAGGCCATGGCGGAGCGATTCTGTGTGTCGTCCCGGACGTTGAAGCGCCGGCTGGCGGATCGAGACACCAACTACCGCGAAATCGTGGAAGCGGTTCTGAAAGACCGGGCCATCCAGTTATTGCGCTATACCACTCAGTCGGTCAGCGAGATTGCCTATGAGCTGGGCTACGCGGACTTGTCGAATTTCAGTCGGGCATTCCGTAAATGGACCGGGAAATCGGCTTCTGAGTTCCGGGAAGATGGACCGGATCCGGCGCCGGAGGTTGGGCCCTGATTTGTGGCGCCTCGTTCTTTGGAGTTTGGTCGCAGGGTGGTGCCAGAGTTTTTTCTCTGAAAAACAACTCGCTGCGCTCAGACATCTTTTTCAGAGAAAAAACTCTGGCACCACCCCACGCCCTGTTAACTCCTGAGAAGGCGTACCTTGAATTAATTGACTGTTTTTTGCGTTCTTCATTTTTTTGCTGTTGTCTTTCCCCGACTATGCCCTGATAGTTTGCCGGACGGGGGGTTGGATTATTTTTCCCGCCAGAAAAAAGATGTCTGAGCGCAGCGAGTTGTTTTTTCCAAGGGAAAAATAATCCAACCTCCCGGCCAGCCCCCAACCCAAAAAGGCCAGGGCCGGAACCAGAACCAAAGCACAAACCCAGAAGGAAACCACCGAAGATGGAAACAAAACCAGACACCCACAGCAAACTCATTGGCTATCTGCTCTGGATCTTCGGATTCCTGGGCTCGCACCGGTTTTACTATGGCAAACCGATCACCGGCACCATCTGGTTCTTTACTCTGGGGCTGCTGTTTATTGGCTGGATCATCGATCTGTTTCTGATACCTGCCATGGACCGTGAGGCCGACAGGCGGTTTCAGGATGGTGAGATCAACTACAACATTGGCTGGATTCTGCTGACCTTCCTGGGGGTGTTTGGTTTACACCGGATGTACATGGGTAAGTGGATCACCGGCATCATTTACCTGTTTACCGGTGGCCTGTTTTTCATCGGTGTGCTGTACGACTTCTGGACCCTCAATAGCCAGATCTCCGAACGCAATAACGAGGTCCGTTTCGGCTGATTACAACCCGGCGGAAGTTTCCAGTTCCGCCAGGGCATCTTCCAGATAATCCAGCATCCGCTGCAGGCTTGGCAGGGTTCGGCGGCAGCCGATGAGGCCGAATTCTACCTGACCGTTGTAGCTGGTCAGGGTCATGTTCAGGGCCAGGCGGTCCATGGCGATGGAGACCGGGTACATGCCTTCGAGCCTGGCGCCGTTCCAGTAGCGGGGTTCGGAGGGGCCGGGTACGTTCGAGATCACCACGTTGAATGTCTGCCAGTTGGGCGCCATGCCGGTCAGCAGGTGAAACGCCGCCGGGGCCAGGGTCAGGGCGGTGTAGTTGACGATTTCTTCGGGTGACATGTGGCGGTAGCGGTCTTTGGCTTCCTGCATGCCATGATGGATCTTGATCAGACGTTGGCCAGGGTCGTGTTCGTCGGTGTGCAGGTTGGCCAGAATTACCCCCACCTGGTTGCCCTCGGCGCTGTCGTCATGGCGCAGGGAGACCGGCACAAAAGCGATAAGCGGTTTTGCCGGCAGGGCGTCCTGGTTCATCAGATAGGTGCGCAGAGCCGACGCGCACATAGCGGTGACCACGTCGTTCACCGTGGTGCCGTAGGCTTCGCAGACCGCTTTGATGCGCGTCAGGCAGTAGGATTGGGCGGCAAAGCGTCGTGAACCGGTGATTTTCTGGTTCAGCACGCTTCTCGGGGCATGGAAAATGGAATCGTAAGCCGGGTCTTTGCGGGCCTGGTTGATGGTTTTCAGCAGTTCCTTTGCTACCGTCGGGATGGTGCCCAGCTGTCGGCCGGAGCTTCCCAGCAAATGGGCCACGCTGCGCCAGAGTGACAGGCTGCCATCATCGCCACCGGAACGCGCCCTTGGTGTCATATCCCAGATCGGCGGCATGCCGGTTTCGTGCGGGTTTTCGCTCAGCATCCGGGTGGCCAGGCGCATCGCGGAAACCCCATCGATCAGCGAGTGATGCACCTTGGTGTACAGGGCAAACTGGCGGTCTTTCAGCCCTTCAATCAGGTGCACCTCCCACATCGGTCGCTCCCGGTCCATCAGGTGCGAGTGCTCGGCCGACACAAACGACAACAGCTCCCGGATGCGACCCGGCGTTGGCAGCGCTTCAAAGCGGAAGTGGTGCTCCAGGTCTAGCTGATCGTCTTCCACCCACACCGGCTGGCCCAGCCGGTAGCTCAGCCGGCGGTTGAACGGCGCGGTTACCTGATGCTGCTGCCGCAACTGCTCCGCCAGCCGGGCAACGTAATCGTCCGGGGCGTTTTCGGGAAAGGAAAACAGCTGAAGCCCACCCACGTGCATGGGTTGCTGGCGCTTTTCCAGCCAGAGGAACAATTGGTCGGTGGGGCTGAGAGGCTTCACGGTGCATCTCGTGTTGTTGAGGATAGAGATGATACTACCGCAACTTGCCCGACACCGGATTGACCCAAACAAACCCGGCTGACGTCCGTTCAGCGACCCCAGGGGCTCAGGCCGCCACCGACGCCGCCTGAGCCACCGGCACCTCCAGCCGAATCTGGTTGCCGTCCAGCAACACCGGATAGGCCCTCACCTGCACGCCCTCGTCTTCCAGACACCGCCCGGTACGCAAACTGAAATGCTGCTTATACAACGGCGAAGCCACCACCGGCTCCCCGTTCAAATCCCCCGTAATCCCCCGGGCCAGCACGTTCGAACCACTGAACGGATCGGTATGGCTGATGGCAAACAACGCCGGCAACCGATGCGGCAGATAAAACACCGCCACCGGCCCGTCCTCCGTCCAGACGGCAATGCCGGAATCCGCCACCAGATCATCCACTGTACAAACCGCTTCCCAACAAGTCCGAGCTTTCATAGCAAAGTCTCCAAATTCCAAGGTCGTTAAGTTTCCTATCCCACAAATGTTTGTGAGCGTGGGGGCCGGATTCATTTTCTGGCAGGAAAAAAGATGTCTGAGCAAAGCGAGTTATTTTTTCCAGAAGAAAATGAATCCGGCCCCCGCGCTCCGCCCCCAAAACCAGAAGGTTAGGAGGAAACGAGCTCTGGCCTCCGCTGCCCCCGCTCCGAAGTCCAACGCTGCACCGGGTCCTTCTGCAACGGCGCATTCACAAACTCCCGGAACCGCTTACGCTTCTCCGGATCCTCAACGGCGGTCTTCCACTCGCACTGATAGGTCTCCACCAGATCCGCCATATGCTGCTCCAGCTCCTCACCGATACCCAGGCTGTCCTCCAGCACCACCTGCTTCAGATACGCCAGACCCCCCTCCAGGTTTTCCATCCACACCGACGTCCGCTGCAGCCGGTCCGCCGTGCGCACATAGAACATCACCACCCGGTCAATGGTGCGGATCAGCTCGTCATCCGACAGATCGGTGGCAAACAGATCCGCATGCCGCGGCCGCATCCCGCCATTGCCGCACACATACAGGTTCCAGCCCTTCTCCGTGGCAATCACCCCGAAGTCCTTGCTCTGGGCCTCGGCACACTCCCGGGTACAGCCAGACACCGCCATCTTCACCTTGTGAGGCGCCCGCAGGCCCTTGTAGCGATTCTCCAGGGTGATCGCCATGCCCACACTGTCCTGCACGCCGTAGCGGCACCAGGTGCTGCCGACGCAGGACTTCACCGTGCGCAGGGATTTACCGTAGGCGTGGCCGGTTTCGAAGCCGGCGGCAATCAGCTTTTCCCAGATCTCCGGTAGTTCGCTCAGGGTGGCGCCGAACAGATCCACCCTCTGCCCGCCGGTGATCTTGGTGTACAGATCGTACTCCCTGGCCACCTCGCCCAGCACAATCAGCTTGTCCGGGGTAATCTCGCCGCCCGGAATGCGTGGCACGATGGAGTAAGTGCCGTTCTTCTGCATGTTGGCCATGAAGGTATCGTTGGTGTCCTGCAGCGGCACGTGGTCCGTGGCCAGGATGTGCTCGTTCCAGCAGGTGGCCAGAATGGAGCCCACCGTTGGCTTGCAGATGTCACAGCCCTGGCCCTTGCCGTATTGTTTGAGCAGGCCCCGGAAGGTGCGGATACCGTTCACCTTCACCAGATGGAACAGCTCCTGGCGGGTGTAGGGGAAGTGCTCGCACAGGTCGGTGCACACCTCCACGCCGCGCTTTTCCAGCTCGCTGTCCACCACCTTTTTGAGCAAAGCGGCACAGCCGCCGCAGCCGGTGCTGGCTTTCGTTTCGGCCTTCACGCCGCCCAGGTCGGTGCAACCGGCGTCAATGGCGCCGCAGATATCGCCCTTGGTGACGTTGTGGCAGGAACAGATGGACGCGGTATCCGGCAGGGCATCGGCCCCCAGGGCCGGGGCGCCGCCTTCGCTTTCCGGCAGAATCAGCGCTTCCGGGTTCGCCGGTAGCTCGATGCCGTTGAGGGCGTATTGCAGCAGGGTGTCGTAGGGGCCGTTGTCGCCCACCAGAATGGCGCCCAGCAGAGTCTTGCCGTCCTGGCTCACCACCATGCGCCGGTAGTGGCCGGCCTGCTCATCGTGAAAACGGATATTGCGTGCACCCGGGGTCTGGGCGTGGGCATCGCCAATGGAGCCCACATCCACCCCCAGCAACTTGAGCTTGGTGCTCATGTCGGCGCCGGTAAAGGCGGCGCTGGCGTCGTTGTTCAGCTCGGCTGATAGCGTGCGGGCCATGGTGTAACCCGGCGCCACCAGGCCAAAAATGCGGTTATTCCAGAGTGCGCATTCGCCGATGGCATGAATATTCGGGTCGGAAGTGGTGCATTGATTGTTGACCACAATGCCACCGCGCTCGCCCACCTCCAGACCGCAGGCCCGGGCCAGGGTATCCTGGGGGCGGATGCCGGCGGAGAACACAATCAGGTCGGTCTCCAGATGGCTCTCATCCGAGAAATTCATCCGTAGCCGCGCACCGCTTCCCGGCACGATGGCGGTGGTGGCTTTCTCGGTGTGCACCTGTACGCCGAGGTCCTCGATCTTCTGACGCAACAGGGCGCCACCCTGATCGTCCAGCTGCACCGGCATCAGGCGCGGGGCGAATTCCACCACATGGGCCTGCAGGCCGAGGCTTTTCAGGGCATTGGCTGCTTCCAGCCCCAGCAGACCGCCGCCCACCACCACGCCGGTTTTTGCCGATTGGGCGCTGGCCTGAATGGCGTCCAGGTCGTCCAGGGTGCGGTACACGAAGCATCCGTCCCGGTCGTTGCCTTCAATCGGCGGTACAAACGGATAGGAGCCGGTGGCCAGTACCAGTTCGTCATAGGGATAGACGCCCTTGGCGGTGGTTATCACCCGGGCGTCCCGGTCGACGGCGGTAACCGGCTCGTTCAGGTGCAGATCAACGCCCTGCTCCGCATACCAGTCTGCCGTGCCCATCGCGAGATCCGCATGGCTGGAGCCGCTGAAGTACTCCGACAGATGCACCCGGTCGTAGGCCAGTTGCTTCTCTTCCCCGAACACCAGAATGTTAAAACTCCCGGCAGCCGGCGACTGGGTGAATTGCTCCAGGAAGTGATGACCAACCATGCCGTTGCCGATCACAATCAGGGTTTGTTTACTCATGGTGTTGTCCTCTCTCATGGCAACGGCTCAGGCCGCTGCGTCGCAATAGGGTTTGCCGAAGGCGATGGTGTCCCGATAGCGGGAAATGTTGGCGCCGGAGCGAATTAGTTGGCTGTACCAGAGGCTGTTGGTGGTGTCGCCCAGCAGGATGGCCCCGGTCAGCCGGTTGCCATCCACCAGCAGTTGGCCGTATACGGCCCGTGTCCGGTCCTGCCACTCAATGAGTTCGGTGTGTTCACCCGGGGCTATGCGGCCGCAGGAAAAAATGGCCAGATCACTGATCTTCAGGCGGGTGGCCACTTCTCCGGGCTCGAATGTCCCGGCGCCCGGCGCCTGGCAAAGATGCTGTGCGAGGATGCGCGCCTGCTCGTAACCCGGCTCGACCAGGCCAAAGGTGTGGTCATGAAACTGGCAGCACTCACCCAGTGCGTAGACATGCGGGCTGGACGTCATCAGGTGCGGATCGACCCGAACACCCCGGTCACAGGTGAGGCCGGCGTCAGCGGCCAATCCCTTGTTAGGTGTAATACCGGTGGCAATAACCACCAGGTCAGTGGCCAGAACCGTTCCGTCGCCCAGTTCCACGGCGCGGACCTGATGCCTGCCGAGCAGGGAGACGGGCGAGGTGCCGGTTCGGATATTCAGCCCCCGTTGCTGTAATCTACGCCGCAGAATATCGCCGGCGATGGGGTTCAGCTGGCGGTTGAGCAGGTGGCCGCTGCGGTGCAGAACCGTAACCTTCATGCCCCGGGCCCGCAGCCCTTCGGCCGCCTCCAGGCCGAGAAAGCCGCCGCCGATCACCACGGCCCGACGGTGTGTCTTCGCCTGCCGGATCAGCGTGCGGGTGTCGGCCAGATCCCGGAAGTTCATCACGCCGTCAAGGTCTTCACCTGGGAGGCCAGGGCGGGAGGGGCGCGCTCCGGTGGCCAGCACCA
Source organism: Marinobacter sp. L-46 (assembly GCF_056859535.1). Lineage (NCBI taxonomy): Bacteria > Pseudomonadati > Pseudomonadota > Gammaproteobacteria > Pseudomonadales > Marinobacteraceae > Marinobacter > Marinobacter sp. L-46. Next base: position 5,774 of record NZ_JBSXOP010000044.1, on the reverse strand, counting down.
GCGTGTGGTAGGGCTGAATGCGGCCACAGACGGTTGTTACCTGGCGCTGGCCCGGATCGATATGGGTGACAGGCTCGTGCTGGTGCACCTCAATGCTGTGTTTCCGGAACCACTGCCAGGGTTTCAGTTCCAGACCGGTTTCCTGAATCTGATCAGCCAGTACCGACGACAACTGGATCCGGTTGTAGGCAGCGAAGGGCTCACCGTTAAACACCACAATCCGGCTGAACGGATGCCCCTGGGCTACCAGTTGCTCCAGCAGCCGCTGCGCGACCATGCCGTGGCCGCAGATCACCAGCGGGTTGTCCTGTGTGTGTTCCATGGAATTGAACTCCTCCAGCAACGAAAAAAGCCGGAGCATCATGCTCTCCGAAGAGAACAGATGGTCCGGCACCAATGCCAACAACAATGATCTGATGGTCCGGCCTGATTCCATGGCCGGGACAGTCGTCCTTGATTAAGGATTAGCGATCTTCGTGCCAACTTTCCATACCATTATTATTCAATGAGTTACAGTAAATCGATGGAGGAGACGGGCTGGTTAGAGTGAAAAGGGTGCCCCGGGATGGGGCGAGGTGCACGATGATTGGGCCGGAAGGGGTGGCCTGTAAATTGCTGCATACCGGGCAGACAGGAACAAATTGTGTAATGACACCAGGAGCTGCACCATGAACAACAAACGCCATGCCCATGTGACCGCGCCAGCGACGGCTGCGGAATTCCTGATGGCCTCCCGGCAGTGTGAGATCCGTAACCTGGAATACTTTCTGCAGATGGGGCGGTTGGTGCAGAGCGTTGGCAACCTGGTCCATGGCCTGCAAAGGGAGCGTGGTGCCACCAACCTTTATCTGGGGTCCGGTTGCCAGCGCTTTGCCCGGGAACGGACCTTCATGGCCGGCGAGAACGACCAACTGGCCGCCACCTTCCGGCGGGCACTGGCAGACATTCAGGAGGATCTCACCACCCATCCGGTCAGCAGCCCTCTGCTCGGGCACATCGCCAGCGCCCTGCACAGCCTCGATCAATTGCCGGGGTTACGGCAGAGAGTGAATGAACAGGTGGCCAGTGTCTCGGAGGCCACGGAGTGGTTTTGCGACAGTATTCATCAACTGATTACCGTGGTTTTCGAGGCGGCTGAAACCGTGGCCGAGCCTTCTATCGCCGGCCTGCTGGTAGCCATGGTGCATGTGATGAATGGCAAGGAATACTGCGGTCAGGAGAGGGCCGCAGGCTCGGCGGGATTCTCCAGCGGGCACTTCGATAACGCACTGTCCCGGCGCATGATGCACCTGGTTGAAGCACAGGAACGGTGCTTTGAGGTGTTTATCGGCTTTGCTAACGAAGACAGCCTGTCGCTCTGGCAAGCCCTGCGCGCTCACCCGCGGGAACTGGAAATCGAGCGGATGCGACAGACGGCCGTCTCGGTCGGGCGTTACAAGTCCCTGGATAACGAGATGGCCGACCGCTGGTTTAACCTGATGACCGACCGTATGGACGATTTGAAGAAGATTGAGGATTCGGTGGAGAGCGCCTTTCACCATCGCTGCGTTCAACGCTACACCGAAGCCCGCCATTCCCTGGCTCACCAGGAAACCCTGCTGGCCTCGCTGGAACAACGCCATGCCTCCACAACGCCCGTGCTGGTGGTGTGCGATAACGGTGTAGAGGCCGGAGCTGCCGACGCGTGGGCCGGGGAAGGTGTCGGGCAGCAATCAGGCCGATCCATCTTTGACCTGGTCCAGGAACAGACCCGCCGCCTGCGCCAGATGTCTGAAGAATTGCAGAGTGCCAAAGAAGCTCTGGAAGATCGTCGTACCCAGGAAAAGGCCGTCCTGCTGTTGATGGAACACCGCAACATCAGCAATGACGAAGCCCACCGCCTGCTGCGAAAACTGGCCATGGACCAGGGCAAGCGACTGCCCGAAGTCGCCCGGGCACTGGTATCCATGGCAGGGGTCTTAAGCTGATACTTGAACCAGGCCGGGACGGGGCGCCCCGCCCCGGCATAAAGTCAGGCCGAAGCTGAATGTTTTGCTGCCGGCGCCTCGGGTTTTGCACTGCTGCCGCGGCGACTGTTCAGTGACTCCAGCTTGCGCTGCTTCTCGTAAAGGAACGACAACACCTCCTGCCGGTAATGCACATATTTGGCATCATCCGCCAGGGCCACACGATTGCGAGGCCTTGGCAGATCAATGTGCAGATCCTCCCCCACCGTGGCTGCAGGGCCGTTGGTCATCATGATAATGCGGTCGGACAACAGCACCGCCTCGTCCACATCGTGGGTAATCATGATCACGGTATTGTTCAGCTCCTGCTGAATTTCCATCAGTGAATCCTGCAAATGGGCCCGTGTCAGGGCATCCAGCGCCCCGAACGGCTCATCCATCAGCAACACACTGGGTTTCATGGCCAGTGCCCGGGCGATACCCACCCGCTGCGCCATCCCCCCGGAAATCTCGCCAGGCCGCTTGTTGGCGGCGTGGGCCATATTCACCAGTTCCAGGTTATGGGTGATCCAGTCCTTGCGCTCCTGCCGGGTCATCGACTTGCGAAACACCTGCCGGACCGCCAGTTCCACGTTTTCATACACCGTTAACCAAGGCATCAGGGCATGATTCTGAAACACCACCGCCCGCTCGGGGCCGGGGGAATTTACCTCATGCCCATCCAGCACACAGCCACCCCTGGAGGCCTGCAGTAACCCGGCAACAATGTTAAGCACCGTTGATTTCCCGCAGCCGGAATGGCCGATCAGTGAAACAAACTCCCCTTTCTGGATCTTCAAGTTCACGTTGTCCAGGGCAACGAAGGGTCCTTTCGGCGTATCAAACGCCATCTCGACTCCGGTTAGTTCCAGATGTGTCTTATTCATTCCATGCCATCTTTTTCTGAATTAACAGCATTACCCGATCCAGCAAAAACCCGATAAACCCGATGGCCAGCACCGCCACCATAATCCGACTCAAAGACTGGCTACTGCCATTCTGGAACTCATCCCAGACGAACTTACCCAGCCCCGGGCTCTGCGCCAGCATCTCAGCGGCGATCAGCACCATCCAGGCAATACCCAGCGACACCCGCAAGCCGGTAAAGATCATCGGCACCGACGAAGGCAAAACCACCTTGCGCACGTGGGTCCAGAATGACAGCCGCAGTACCCGGGAGACGTTCAGCAGATCGGGACTCACTGCGGCTACCCCAACACTGGTATTAATCAGCGTCGGCCACAGACTGCACAGGGTGACTGTAATCATCGAGGTCAGGAACGACTTCTCGAACATCGGATCGTCACTGACATAGGTGGCGGACACCACCATGGTCACCAGCGGCAGCCAGGCCAGCGGAGAGACCGGTTTGAAGATCTGTATCAGGGGATTCACCGCAGCCTGGAAGTACCGGTTCAGGCCAAAGACAATGCCCAACGGCACTGCAATCAATGACGCCAGGGCGAAACCGGCCAGTACGGTCAGTAGGCTGGTGACCACCTGGTCGAGAAAGGTGGGCGCGCCCGGGTAATCCCGGATGCGGACGTCTGCCTGCGGATTGTCGGCCAGAATGCGGGCATTACGCTCCTCCTGCATGGTGATGAACTTATCGGCCCGCTCCCGCTGGCTGGCGTGCTCCTGCCACAGTTGTCCGGATTGCTCCCACACCTGCACCGGGCCGGGGAAAGCCCCCAGGGAGGTTTCCACCTGCGGTGCGGCCAGGTGCCAGAAGCCGAGGAAGAGCAGAATACCAACCAGCGGCAACAGCAGCTCTTTGCCCCGCGTGAGCCATTCGCGCGGATGCATACCGGAAAGCAGCTGGCGGCTGCCACTGGCCATGGACTGACCGATTCTTGCACTTAACGTAGTCATTTTTAGCCCTCCCTCACGGTGTCTCTGACCCTTTCAGGCCGATACTGAAACGATCGATGTAGGCGTTGGGTTGGCGCGGAGTGAACGGTACACCGTCAATCAGCTCACCCTGCATTGGACGTTCAAAGTTCTCCTGGGCAAAGTCCGGGAAGTCACTGGCGGTCATCAGGCCGTCCTCGATCAGTGACTGGGCGGCTTCGGCGTAAAGATCGCCCCGATACACCCGGGCTGCGGTCTTCATGTACCAGTCGTCGGATTTCGCCTCGGGAATCTGTCCCCAGCGACGCATCTGGCTCAGGTACCAGATCGCATCAGACGGATAGGGGTAGGTGGCGTGGTAGCGGAAGAAGACGTTGAAATCCGGTACTTCCCGGACATCGCCCTTTTCATACTCGAAGGTGCCGGTCATGGAGTTGGCAATGACTTCCCTGTCGGCCCCCACGTAGCTGGGACGCGCCAGAATGTCCACGGCGGCTTCCCGGTTGGCGTTCTGGTTTTCGTCCAGCCAGTAAGCGGCGCGGATCAGCGCCCGCAGTAAACGCAGGTGGGTGTTGGGGTATTGCTCCGCCCAGGATTCGGTCACCCCGAATACCTTTTCCGGGTTGTTGGGCCAGATTTCGTAGTCGGTAATCACCGGCACACCGATGCCCTTGAACACCGCCTGCTGGTTCCAGGGTTCACCCACGCAGTAGCCCTGGATGGTGCCCGCTTCCATGGTGGCCGGCATTTGCGGCGGTGGCGTTACGGAAAGGTGCACGTCGGCCTCGAGGGTGCCGCTGGTGTCACCGCGCTGGGGCGCGTAGAAGCCGGGATTCAGGCCACCGGCGGCCAGCCAGTAACGCAGTTCATAATTGTGGGTGGACACCGGAAACACCATGCCCATGCGGAAGCGCTCGCCATTGGCACGGGTCTGCTCCACCACGGGCTTAAGGGCGCTGGCTGAAATCGGGTGGGCCAGACGCTCGCCTTCCATCTCCAGGTTCGGTTTCATCGCTTCCCAGACATCGTTGGACACGGTAATGCCGTTGCCGTTGAGGTCCATGCTGAAGGCGGTGATGATGTCGGCTTGGGTGCCATAGCCTATGGAGGCGCCCAGCGGCTGGCCGGCCAGCATATGCGCACCGTCCAGTTCGCCGGTGATCACCCGGTCCAGCAACACCTTCCAGTTCGCCTGGGCTTCGAGCTCCACGAACAGGCCCTCGTCCATGAAGTAGCCCTGTTCCCAGGCAACCGCCAGCGGGGCCATATCCGTGAGCTTGATGAAGCCAAGCCTCAGGTCGGGTTTCTCCGCCGGGCCAATCTCGGCCTGGGCCAGGGAACTCAGACCGATCAGGGTGGCGGTCAGTAAAGGTCGAACATAATGGTTCACTGTCTTCATCGGGATGCCTCTCGGTTCTTTCATTCCAGACGCGCAAAAAAAAAGCGCCTGCCTCCGTTGCCGGAGAGCAGGCGCCGATGCCTGTAAATGAGAGCTGTGATGTCGTGATGGTTCACTAATTCCTGAATCCGTGACTTCAACGAGCTGAACTCACGCCCAAAGCCTGCAATAACAAGGCTTAGAGCGATATAATAGCATCTGACACCCATTCACCCAGTTAGTGCTTTCGGCTCATGCGTACCTTCACTCTCCAGCAATCCCGAACTGAAGTCTATACACCCAACGGCGGGCTGGCCCTGGTCGGTCATTGCCTGAACCGGCATACATCGCTCACCAAAACCGCCCGCACCGTCGTCAAGCGGCACGGTATTCCGAACATTGAGCTGATTCGAACCTACCTTGGCCTGATCACGCTGGGCAAGAGTGACTTCGAGGCGGTCGAGCCGGTTCGAACGGACCCATTTTTCAAGTCTGCGCTGGGCATCAAGCAATCGCCATCGTCGGCCCGGTTGCGCCAGCGATTTGATGAAGACGCTCAA
>NZ_JBSXOP010000043.1:0-9323 GCF_056859535.1 Marinobacter sp. L-46 | reverse complement strand
ACCGACTGGCCAAGGACAAGAACCGTGAAGGGCGCGGTTACTCCTTCGAGGTGATGCGGGCACGAATGCTCTACACCACGAAGCACAAGAAGAAGGCACCGACTGCGAAGGTCTCTCCTTTCTACAAGAAAACCATCGGTTTCGGACTGCCGGACTTCGCAGAGGAACTCAACTACGGAGTCGATCTATCAACCATCTGAGGGTGGTATCAGATTGATGGGGTGAAGGTGCCCCATCAACCATTAAATCCGAATACCCGAAAAGTGAAGACTTCGGTCAGAAGACCGCAGTCAGCTGCAAGGCGACCCGGTCGTCGACCCCCTTGAGGTGGGAGTTCGGGCCGGCCGCGTCCGAACTGAAGTCGCGGACGGCGTAGTTGAGCGTGGCCCGTGTCTTCTTGCTGAAGTGGTATTGCACGCCCGCCGTCCAGGTGTCGTACGTCGCCTTGCTCGGCTGGTCGATGTTGCGCTCGTAGGTGTCGTAACGCAGTTGCAGTTCGAACGGCGTGTTGGGAATGAAATAGGCGCCCTCGACGTAGCCGCCGCGGGCCTTGTAATCGTTGAATACAGCCTGCGGCCTGTGCTGCCCCTGGAAGATCATGCCCTTGCCCTGCATGTATTCCGCGCTGACCCGGAAGGGGCGCTTGAGATAGAAGGCGCCGATGCCGTAGCGGGTCCGATCCTGTTCCTCGCTCTTGTCGTAGGCGTTGGTGCGCTTGCCATCCTGATACCAGCCGAACAGCTTCATCGTCGAACGGAAGGGGCCGCCTGCCTTGCCGTCGAACAGGTAGGCCGACGACCAGTACAGGTAGACGTCCTTGTTGCTGTCGTCGTCGATCATCTGTACGCCGTTGCCGTTGCCCAGCATGGCGGCGTAGCTGTGCTCCCACTTGCCCATGTCGAAGGAATCGAACACCTCGATGCCGGTGTCGCGATAGGCGCCAGCGGACTTCGAGAAGGCGTTCATGTCCGCGCCCGGGGTCGTCTGTGGCGGGATGTTGCTGTCACCGTCGTCCGGGAACCGCTCGAGCAACAGTTGGTTGGTCACTGAGGTGTAGTTGATATAGGGCAGCGCGATGATGGCTTGAAAGCCCTCCTCGGATCCCGGTGTCTTGAACAGGCCGACGCGCACGCGAGCTCCGGGGATGTAATTCACCGTCACGCTGGCGTCGGTGACGTGCGGGGTGTAATCGCCGTAGCGCCCTCCATTGGTAATCGCGTTATTGCCGAACTCGGCCAGCAGGAAGTAGTTGACCTTGCCGTCGAGCGGGAAGCCGGTGCCGCGAACGCCAATCCGGGCACGCTTGATGTTGAACGCCGACTGATCGTCGAGCCCCGGCCCGATCAGCTTGGCCGGGATGTACTTGTCGCTCGGGTGCGCGTCGCTGAAATCCTGCTGGTACTCGGGCTGGATGAAACCCCAGACCTTGGCGCGCGGGGCGTTGTCTGCCTTCTCGGTCCCCTGCAGCATCAGCCAGTTGGCCGCCTGCGCCGAGCTTGTGGCTCCGAGGCCGAGGCAGATGCCGAGCGCAGTTGCGCTGAGTCGCTTGGTGTTGGTCTTCATGGTCCTTTGTCTCCTTTGGCGTGCCCGGTCAGTGGTGGTTCACCCCGGGGCGGCCGTCGTGGTTCTCGTTGTAGGTTGCTGTTGTTGTCGTGATCGAGTGGTAGGGACGTCGCTTACGGCTTGGCGACCACGGCTTGCCGGCGCTCCTCTGAGTAACGAGGCATGAGTGTCTCCTTTCGCCCCCTGATCGGTTTATAGGAACAGGGTATCAGAGGGCACGACAGTCATCCTGACACTGGGGGCTCAACCTTGACGCTCGTCAAACTTCTGGTCAGCACTTTCAGTTTATATTCAGGCATATTGTATATACTAAGAATGTCTCGCTGCCAGGTAAAAGCCCAGTAGCGCCGGGTTAAAGGTGGCGTCCAGGTCTGCACGGATAATGCTGAGAAACACCAGTGTTGGCAGTGTGGCCTTGAATACCAGCGCAGAAGCGGTGCTGATAAAGGCCTGATCAATCCAGCCCACCCGGCGCAGGCCGATGCCCAGGAAAACCATCACGAACACCGGCAAAGTGGTTTCCAGTGTCCGCAGGAAAGTGTCGATCAGGGCGCTCAAGAGATCGTCCTGAAGTCGTCGAATTCGCCGGTGGCCGACTGCTGTTCAGCCACAACCGCGCTTACCTCGGCCAGTGGTGAGCCATTCCAGGCCCACTCTTCCAGCGCCTGGAGCGCGGCGTCGTCGCCTTCGGCAATGATTTCAACCCGGCCATCAGGCAGATTGCGCACGACGCCGCAGAGCCCCAGCGAGCGGGCCTGTTGTTCGGTATAGGCACGGTAGGACACGCCCTGAACCTTGCCGCTGACCAGCAGATGTTTGCGTTTCATGCTCATGATCACCTGTTTGTTGTTGGTCACGATTTCAGCAATACGACGAAAAAGGCCTCCGGGAAGGGAGGCCTTTGCACGGTATTATAACCCGAAACGCTTATTCTTCGTTGGCTTCAAAGTTTCTTGGAACACCAACGTTAAACGGCTTCAGGAATGGCTTTTCACCGGTATTCTCGTGATCAGCCAGCACTTCGCCGTCATCGGCGCTTTCCTTGCCATACATGGAGTGCTGGTGGAAGTTGTTGAACTTTTCAGCAGTCTCTTTCACATCGCCGGTGTACCGTGGGTCTTGCGGCCGCTCCTGGTTGTCCATGTAGTAGGCAATGTCCCAGGCTTCCTGGTCCGACAGGGAGTTGGGCTGGCCCAGGGGCATGTTGTTTTTGATAAAGCCGGCGGCGGTGAAAATGCGCACCATGCCGGCACCCCAGTTATTGGACATATCACCCCACAACGCCGGGTACACGGTTTCACCATCCACCCGCAGGCCAGAGCCGTCGTCGGCGTGACATACGGCGCATTCCTGCTGATACAGCTTTTCACCGTTGGCGTAGCTCAGTTCTTCCGGGCGTTCGGGTGCGGGGAAGCCACGGCCATAAATGTCCTGTTTCGGGTACATTTCCACGCCGCTGGCCAGCCATTGATGGTAGGCCGCCAGAGCCAGCATGTCGTCGCTGCCATACTCCGGCGGTGTGCCGTTCATGGAGTAGGCGAAGCAACCGGCAATGCGCTCTTCCAGGCTGTTTACGTGGCCGTTCTTGCCCCGGTAATTGGGCAAGGTCACGGCGGCCGGCCAGATGGGGGCGCTAAACGGCATGCGGCCTTCGCCCAGGTGGCAGCTGGAGCAGTTCATGTTGTTGAACACATTTTCGCCGCGCAGCTGCTGGGTGTCGGTGAACAGGTCATAGCCCCGGCGAATGGTTTCTTTCAGCTTCGGATGAATGTCGGCTTCTTCCAGATCCGCCATGGTGGGCGGAATGTGAACCAGCTGGTCTTCTTTCGGCGCCGGGAAGCCCATTTCCGTCAGTGTGTCGATGTACTGCTGAATCTCTGCGTCGGTTTTGTAGCTGTTGGCGGCGGCGGTGGCCGAGAACAACACGGTTCCTGACAGTGCGGTGTAAATCAGTTTGCGAATCATGTCGTGGAACTCCCTTTATTCTGCCACGGGGCTTTGGTTAGCCAGCCATACGGCCACGGCGTGAATGTCCTCGTCGCTCATGCGTTTTGCCACGGCGCCCATCAGGTTTTGCGGGTCATTGGAGCGGGTACCTTCCTGCCAGCTCTTGATCTGGGCCTTGATATAGCCGGCATGCTGGCCGGCGATGCCAGGGAATGTGTCACCGGCACCACGGCTACCCGGGCCATGGCAGCTTTTGCAGGAAACCACGTATTCAGACCAGTCGCCCCGCTCGGCAATCTGCTCGCCACGCTTGAGTACGGCTTCGGAGGCGTTTTCGCCACCCTGACCAGGCGTTGGTTCCAACTGGGCGTAATACGCCGCCACATCCGCAATTTGCTGGTCACTCAACATGTTGGCGAACGGCATCATGGAGGCGTTTTGCCGGTCACCGTTTTTGAAATCGTGAAGTTGCTTGGCGAGGTAAGCCGCGTTCATGCCCGCCAGTCTCGGCCAGGACTCACCACCCTCAACATGTTTGCCGGAGCCATCCGCCTGGTGGCAAGCCGTGCACATGGCGGCTGCCTGCTTACCTTTCTCTGGATCGCCTTCGGGGGCTGCCAGAGCCATGCCCGCGTGGGCCGCCAATCCCATCGCTGCCAACGTGATCGATAATTTTCTCACGGTCAGTTCCTCTCTCACGTTTCGCGCCTCCTGGCGCTTGGGTCTTTTTGTAGCTTGCTTGTTTCTACCGATGCTCTCTTGATTACCGTCAAAATAGGGACTCATGGATTTCCTCGGATTCGGTTCGCCCTCCAGGCCAGCCCCTTCGCCCCTCAGGCCAACCACCAAGCACGCCATGTGGCAACCTTGGTGTAGCGGCTTGGTGAACCTGCTGATGAATCATGTGAGCCCCGCACTTTTACGCCATATTGACCGAAGGATAGCAGAGCACAATCAAAATGATCAAACAAACAACAAACACAGCCGAAAAAATTAAGTAAGTATCCCCCGGCAAAGCCGGGGGCTTTATATTGTTAGCCCCTCAAAGGGGCAAGAATCTGAGCCGCCTGAAGGCGGCTGCCTCACATTCCAAACTTGAGCTGATCATAATGCTCATCCACCTTTTCCTGATTCCGGATATAGGCCCTTACCATTCCTTCATCAAGCCCTACTGTCGAGACGAAATAACCTCTCGCCCAGAAGCTTTCACCAGAGAAATTTCGCGATCTGCCCATGAAATTTCTGGCTATAGATATCGCACTCTTACCTTTGATGTAGCCAACCACATGTGACACCGAGTGCTTCGGAGGGATGCTGATACACATGTGAACGTGATCACGCATCAGGTGCCCCTCTACGATCTGGCACTCCTTCTGTCTTGCCAGCTCATGGAACACCTCACCAAGGTGTTTTCGGATACCACCAAAGATCGCCTTCTTTCGCTTTTTGGGGATGAACACGACATGATACCTGCAGTTCCATGTTGTGTGAGCAAGACTCTGGTACTCTCTCATTGGGAACTTCCTATCTCTTGGCCGAGATTGGAGGTTCCCTTTGACCGCATCACACGGTCAAACCTCGGGTAGTCCCCCGGCAAAGCCGGGGGATTACCTTATTTATTTAAAACCAAAAAGCTTGCTCACCAGAAAAGCAAGCTATTCAAAGAAAATCAAGAAACAAGCCCTCAAAACCTAAAGAAATCTCAACAACTCTTCGCGATACTTCCCCGAGAAACTCAAATGATAAACCGGCTCAACCGAAGAATAAAACTCTTTATCTTTACTTAACTCACCGCATTCTCCGAAAGCAGCCACAACTCCATCAAGCACGCCACTCAAGTGACCACCTTCACCTCCAACCCAATTTGCATCTTCATTGTTAACGAAGGTCATCTCCTCCTTCTTAAAAACCAAATTATCGTTCGGCAAATCTTGTGCAACACGCTCGGCAAAGCGTCTAAGAACCGGCTCAGCCAACATAAACAACCATGCATTTTCGTCCTCCGCGCCACTCCTCCTCAAGACTCTCCCTAACACTTGGCGATAATGCAGCTCCGTACGAATTCGACTGAGGTAGCAGCATACTTGAAGTCGAGGAATATCCGTTCCCTCGCTAACCATACCAACTGCCACAATCCAGCGGCAATCACTGTGTCGAAAGAAGTTGATCACTTGCTGCGCGCCAGGAGTCCTATTAGTGACAACATGGCAAGCCTCTCCTCTGGCCTCTAAGGATAAAGCTACCTGATGGGCATGCTCAATATCGGTTGCCACGACCAAGCCTGCCGCATCCGGCTTTTGTTGCCGCACCTCATCTAACCTCTCACAAGCCAGCCCCAGTATCTGATGCACCACATCATCATGGCGAAGGAGGTCCTCGTAGGTGATTGGGGAATCTCCGAGCAATGCAGCAATGCTTGGAAAGAGCCTGGCAGTGCTCTCGTCCCTAATCTCTTCGGTTAGCTTAACCTCTTGATGGTCAAGAAGCACAATGCGCGGCGAGCGACACACATTATCATTGACGGACTCTCGTAGGCCGTATCTAAAGTCGCAGATCAACTCACCTTCTGGTGATGAATAGCGTGCTAGTGCGATGGGTAGGTCATCAGAACGCCATGGAGTCCCCGAAAGTGCCAATGTGTAGGCGGCGCGGTCCTGAACTCTCTGAAGGATTTTCTGACCCCAGGCATTACTTAGCAAAGGATCATGTCCAGCACAGTGGTGTATTTCGTCAAACACGACAAAAGCACGAAAGTCATTGAGAAGCTGCCAGAAGGACTCATCCCTATAATCCATAGCCTGGTAGGTATAAGCACCCCCAACGGCACCGACCAAGCCATCAAGCCGCTTATCCAGTACTTCTGAAAAGGTTTGGCGAAAACCTTCTACAACCTGGCATGAGGGCGCAAAGCAAAGAACTAGATCTATCTGATTATTCTCAAAGAGACAGCGTGCAAGTTCTGCTGCCAATCGTGTCTTGCCAGCGCCTGGAGTTGCCTGACACAAAAAGTGTGGTGTGGTAGCAAAGTGATGCAGCGCCGCGTCAATGCAGCGCTGCTGCCACAGCCTGAGTCGCGGCAACTTCATGGCGAGGACAATGCAGAAATCGTCTTCTCCACCGCACGCAGGTGGCCCAGCAGGCGAGAACTTTGGTCCTTCGCTTCTTGATACTCACTTTCCACATGGGCTCGCAGGTATGGCATGTCGCTAAGCAGCTGCTTGTAACGCTCGGCCTCCCCCATTGAGGCGAGAAGATCCAGGCGGACCTCCTTGAGCGTCGTTTCTAGTCGCTGGTAGACCTCTGACTCAGGACGGTTTGGGGCTGAGGTAGGCGTAGCCTCGGCGGACGTCCGCTTCTTGGTCTTGCTGGGCGTGAAGCTTGCCTCAAAGCCATTACTAATTAAGTTTAACCGCAATTTTTCTGGCATGGGAAGACGATGATAGACCTGCCCGCGGCTCTTGCGCTCATCGTCTAGCACGAGCCAGCCCACGCGCAGCATGCGGCGTATCTGCTCATACACATACCTCCGCACATCCTTCAGCTGGAACGAACCCTCCTCCAGCCTGGACGCGAAGGCATCCCGGAGGTCCTGCGTGGTGAACCGATCAAGCCCTTCCTCCTGAAGGAGCTCATACAGCCGTTTGTCGAGGGTGAACGTGTTGGGCTTCATGGGAGGTCCGGGGGAAAAGAGTGAAATGCGGATTATAATCCGTGGCCTGACGGTCCGCAAACGCATGATAGTGCCGCCTCAAGAGATTTCGAGGCGGCCATGGACCATCTGGCGAAAGCAATAGGGGAGCGGATTCGACACCGCAGGAAGGCGCGCGGTCTATCTCAGGATGACTTAGCACTGCTGAGTGGCATAGATAGAAGCTACGTAGGCCGAATTGAACGAGGGGAGGTCAACATCACTGTAGAGAAGCTTTACCGTATCGCCACAGTGCTGGCCTGTGACCCAGCCACTCTTCTTCCTGCGGCCACAGAGCTCTACAGCTGAGCTTTACTGCCATACGCTCTCTTCTCACACCTAAAAAGTGAGACAGTAAGTCAATGCCTGCATTAATCGCAACGCGTCATACTCCAGTGATTCAGGCTCATCGAGCATAGAAGCCGCATGAAGCGGGGTCGTCTCGGCGAATCATTTCTGATCTTGACAGGGACACCATTATGGCTTGATTTATTCTTGACTATTCCCCATAGTTGTAGCTATCCACCCGAACAGAAGGTCACATGTCCATACTAGCTTCCTACATGCAGAAGGAACAGCAGCTAAAACAGCTTCAGGAAGAGCTGGATAGGCTCAAGAACGACGACCGCCTCAAGGCTGAGCTCCAGTTCAAGGATAAGCTGGAAGCTCTCATGCGAGAATTTGACAAGTCGGCTGCAGATGTCATCAAGCTGCTTGACCCACAACAGACAGCGGCCAGACCCTCCAGCACCACGAGCACGGGTCGCGCCAAACGCAAGCTGAAGATCTATAAAAACCCTAATACTGGTGAAGTCGTAGAGACACGCGGCGGCAACCAGAAAACACTAAAAGCCTGGAAAGACGAATACGGTTCGGACACCGTTGAAGGATGGCTGGTCAGAACAGAGGATTAAAGATCATGCCCTGCCCATCTAAAGATGTGGTTGGCAGGGCCGCTTTCGGCCGAGGCTGTGTGAAAACCCAAAAATCCGTAGCCTGTTCCCGCATCCGGCCGTCAGGCCCCGCCGAGCGGTCAACGAGACGTTTCAAAGCACTTCCGTGATCGCCATATACGAGGTTATTCAAAATCGCGCGCCCCGAAAAACCTTTCCTGGAGAGCGTCATAGGGCGCTACAGGCGCTACAGAAAGCGGCAGGCACACTATGCCTGCATCGCCTGAATCAAACCCTTGGTGCCGAGGATCTTCATGACGCGTTTCATGTTATAGGCCAGCACGTGAAGGCTCATTTCCGTACTGACGTTCTTGAGGCTCTTGGTCAGAAAATGCGTCGATCCCATCCAGGCCTTCAGTGTGCCGAACGGGTGCTCGACTGTCTGGCGTCTGAGACGCATCATCTCCGGTTTCTGGTCCAACCTAGACTGTACTGCCTCAAGCACACCCTCATGCTCCCAGCGTTTGATACGCCGATGTTTACCAGTGGTACATTGCCCTTTCATCGCACAGGTTGGGCAGGCTGAACTCCAGTAACAATGCAGCGCCTGATCCTTTTCGACGCTCTTGAAACGCCAGATCAGCCGCTCTCCCGCAGGGCAGCGGTATTCGTTGCTTTCGGGGATGAAGAGAAATGCCTCTCTGGGAAACATTCCCTTGGCCTCAGCTGTTCGGGGAAGATGCCCCGACGGCGGCAGTATTCCGCGGTCTCCTGAGCATTCATCGAGGCGGTTTCAAGCACGGCGTTGAACTTGTCCTTGGACGACCAGCCATCGGTGCCTTTGCCCAGCGCGTCCGGCAGGCAACGTCCCTCGGCGCGGGCTTGCTTGCGCCAGGTGTAGACGGTGCCCAGCGAGATCCCTTCCTGCTCCGCGATCACCTGCGGGGAGAGGTTGTGGGGAGGCAGCAGCTTGGTGACCACGGCTTGCCGGCGCTCCTCTGAGTAACGAGGCATGAGTGTCTCCTTTCGCCCCCTGATCGGTTTATAGGAACAGGGTATCAGAGGGCACGACAGTCATCCTGACACTGGGGGACCGGGAGCGCCTCATCATGGAGACCTGGACAGGCGCGTTCCCGCAACTGCTGGCCGCCTACGAGCACAAGGAGCGCTTCTACGGCATCTGGGACGCCACCACACGGCTCCAGGCAGAAGCCGCCCTGGACGAGTGGATA
>NZ_JBSXOP010000042.1:0-11769 GCF_056859535.1 Marinobacter sp. L-46 | reverse complement strand
ATGACTCCAGCTCCTTTCGTTCAGAGTCGCTCACTTCAAGGGGTCTAGCTATTCGCGCCATGGTTGTTTCTCCTGTCTCTACTTGTGAGATTATACAGGATCGGAGAATTATCTATGCGAATTTTTGTTAAGGGACACTAGATTGGACAGTAGCAAAGCAGGTGTGCGGGAATTTGATATCGGTCAGTTTGTGGGGCGGGTCTACAATTTGTTACGGGCAAGTACTCACCAGATGGGTGGGGTCGTACCCCCGGTGGGGGTACGACCCCTTTGTAGCCTGCGTGTTACTGGAGGAGTTCTTTCAGGGGCACGGGGCGAGAGAAATAAAAGCCCTGCAGCAAGTCGCAACCGTGGGCGCGCAGGTATTCGTGTTGGGCTTCGGTTTCCACACCCTCGGCAACCACTTCCAGGCCCAGGTGGTGGGTCATGGTGATCACGCCTTTCACAATGGCGGCATTGTGGCGGCTGGTGTCGATATCATTAATAAAAATACGGTCTATCTTCACCCTGCTGATGGGCAAGTCCCGCAGGTAACTCAGACTGGAGAAGCCGGTGCCAAAATCATCTATAGCCACCTTCACGCCCAGGTTGCGCAGTGCCTGAACCTGCTCCAGGGCCTTTTCCGCGGCGCTCATCAGCACGCCTTCGGTAACTTCCAGCTCCAGGTAAGACGGAGCCAGGCCAGTGTCTTCCAGCACCGCCTGGATTTCACTGAAAAAACTGGACCGGCGAAAATGCACCGGTGAAATATTCACGGCCACAGTAATGGGCCTGCCCAGGTGCTCAACAATCTGTTTCATATCATGGCAGGCCTGGCGCAGCACGCACCGGCCGATGTCGATAATCTGCCCGGTTGCCTCCGCCACCGGAATAAACAGCCCCGGCGGCACCAGGCCGCGTTCCGGATGCTGCCAGCGCACCAGCGCCTCTACCCCGCGAATCTCGGTGGTGGCAGCATCTACCAGCGGCTGGTAGTGCACCACAAACTGGTTGCCCTCAATGGCCTCCAACAACTCCCGGCGAATGGCCACATGCTCGCGAATGGAAACGTCTTGCTCGCCAGCGTACCACTCCCAGGTATTGCGCCCCTGACTCTTGGCCTCGCGCACCGCAGTATGGGCGTGGGCCATCAGCGCGCAATTGCCCTCACATCCATCGGAGCCGGACGCAATCCCGATACTGGCACTGATATGCACCGTGTGCTCGCCCACCACAAACGGACGGGACAACAACGCAAGCACCGTATCGGCTGTCTTGAGGGGCAGCTCTTCGCTGTACTCGCTGCGCGTGCCAAACAGAATTCCAAACTCATCGCCACCAAGGCGTGCCAGAAACGCTTCTTTCGGCAGCTCCGCCCGCAATCGCCCGGCCACCGCCTGCAACAGTTGGTCGCCCACCGTGTGGCCCAGGCCTTCGTTAATGGTGGTAAAGCCGTCCAGATTCACCAACAACCCCACCAGCCGGTCGCCATGAGAGCAGTAATGCTCGTTCAGCAACGCCTCGAAACTGGTGCGGTTGGGCAAGCGGGTTAACGGATCGTGGGTTTCCTGGAAGCGCAGTTCAGACAGCGTGTTTTCATGCTGGGACAACAACGTGCGATAACGCTGCTCGTGATCTTCCAGCGCTTTTCTGTCGCGCTCCCGGGCGGTCGCCAGCGCCAACAGGCCAGACGCCCGGTACATCAGCACCAGGTCATCACTAGCCGGTTCAGAAGGATAGCGGCCATAAACCGCAAAGGTGCCCAAAAGATCATTGCCCGGGGTAAGCACCGGCACAGACCAGCAAGACTTGAGCCCCTCGGCCCGCGCCAGGTGTGCGAAGGGCGCCCAGTCCGGCTCGTGCTCTATATTCGGGGTAATAACAACTTCGCGGGTGAAGGCTGTTTTTCCGCAACTGGCCACATTTGGGCCGATCACAACCCGCTGCATGGCCTGGCGGTAGGTTTCAGACACCCCCTGCCCTGAAACCAGGCTAAGGGTGTTGTCGGCGGGGGCGTACATCATGAAAGACACCACGCACTCCGGCATCTGGCGTGCAACCATGTCGGTAATGGCGCCCAGGATTTCCTCGAACGGAGCCTGGTGGGCAATCATGTCCTGAATTTTTTGCTGGTCTGCCAGCTCGGCGAGTCGGTAGTTCATAGTGAATCCGTTCGGGCGGAGTCCATATGTGTTCCACTATAACCGAAATAACAACAATTTCTGCATATTATCATCAGGAAGAAATGTCTTTGCTAACCATCTCGGAAGGCGCGCTGAGCAGACCGGCCTGGTCTTGCGCCTGCACCGTGAAATACCAGGTACCGGGCTTAAGGCCGGTGATGGTGTAAGACGGAGTTTCACCGCCGTTCAGCTCGGCGGCACCGGGGACAACCACCTGCTCGGAGAGGTTCTCGCTGTCCTGACCATAGCGAATAACGTAGCTGTCCAGCTCGCCGATAGAAAGGCTGGAATTATCTTCACGGGTGCCAGGCGCCGTCCAGCTGAGCACCGCCTTGCGTTCAGAAGCCGACTCTCTGCCCACCGCAGACTCCTGCCCTGATGGCACGGAAGAGCCGCCCGCCTGGGAGTCGCCCACTTCATCACCAGAGCCACCGCCACCACAACCGGCCAGCAGCACACCAAACAGAACAACAATCAGGTACAGGGGGAATTTCTGCAAAAAATTGGGCATAGGAAACAACACCGCAGAGGGAGAAGTTTTGCAGAATTTTAAATTGTTAGCGGCGGGGAGACTGTGACAAAAACGCGTTTGTTTGTGACGGTAGGTTAACTGGACAACTACATAGCTAGCGTAGCAACGGGCCGCACAAGGCGGCCCGCTATCGCATCAGGAAGCTTTCTTCAGCTTCTTCTTCAGCGACTTGATCTTGGCTTCGTGCTTTTCGATCTTGGCTTTACGGGCGTTGATCTTTTTCTTCAGGTTCTTCTCAGCTTTCTTGGACATAATTGCCTCCTGGGCATTGTCGCGGCTAGTTTGCGGGTTTGTTCTTCTTGATAAACCCACGAATAAACTGCCTGATTTCGCGAGCGGCGCTGGTATCCAGCTCTTCACACAACTCAATGAACTGCTCGCGCTCGGTACTGCTGATACGAATCAGCAGCTGACTATCTTTCTTGTTGGGCTTCACCTTTTTCGGTTTCACCTTTTTGGGACCATCAGTCACTGCGGATACTCCTGGTGAGGGTGAAGCTCATGGCTGAAAGATATTTACATTGTATATACGTTTTTGGGGAAAGCAAGGCCCGGGCAGTTAAACCCCAAGCCACTCCGCCAACTGCAAATTGGTCTTCAACCGCAACCGCTGCTGCAACATCCCTTCAAACACACTGCCCACCGTGCGGCTCTCCCCCAGCAACGGCAACGCGGCTTCCGCTTCGGAGAAGAACTGTTGCTCCCGCTCAGTACCTATGATGGCGTGCTCCCACCACTCCATCACCCGAGGCCGGGCCTGTTTCAGCAACGAGTCCGCTGGCAGTTTTTCAGACTTCGCCGCATTGGCGGTATGAGAAGCCGGCAACAGGTTCCATAGATCGTTATTGTTCCAGCGCGACCAGGGAAAACAGTGGTCGATATCGTAGCGGGTACGGGAAAGATTTCTGGCCGTCCACACGCACTCCACCGGCCCCGCAGTAAGCTGTTGCTCCACCAGCCTGCGCACCACAGACGTATCACGCCGTCCTTCTACCCACTGCAGGGCCTGATGATAGGTTTCCGTTGAATAACGGGCTTCCCAGCTCCCCATCAGGTTGATCCATTCATTCACAATGGCCGGCTCAACCCAACAGGCGTAACGGCTGAATGTGTCCCAGAGCATGGCCGGCACCCGGAAACGCCCGAACCGGGCCAGGGTTTCCTTGTCCAGGCGAACCGCCTCGTTACGAATAGTCAGTCGACTGGTGCCACCCTCGAAAACCTGGCGATTGGTGCCCGGCCAGGTGGTGAAGTGAGCGGGATTTTTTAGAATGTTCGAGGCAGCCTTTTTGATCGCTCGCATCACCACAGGTGCGAACTCCGCCGACAGCGACAAACCAACCCTGAAATCCAGCGGGGACAGCTTGCCCAACTCATAAAAATCATCCCCGGCAAAGCCCAGCCCCCGGGAACCCGGCGCCTGCCGTAAATGATGCTTCAGCACCAGCGGGTGGTACAGCATGATCCAGAACAGCCCCACTGCCCCAAGTGGTAGCTCTACCCAATCATCGCTACGGTTCAGTACCAACCCCGGCGCGCTGTCTGCCATTCGCACCAGAGTTCGCAGTAAACCCAGCTTGTAAGTGGAAGATTTGTTGTCGTTGATGATGATATGCCGCAGCGTGGGCAATGCTCCCGTGCCATCATCCGGCAGACGGTATACGGCGGTTTCCCACCATACATCCTCGCGTTTCAGCTGATCCGCACGCGGCATATCCGGCAAAGGCACAGGCATAACCGCCCGGTGGCGGGCAAAGCTGTCCAGCTCGGCCTTCGAGACTTCGTAGAACTGGCGCTCACCATCCCCCGGCCCATGGCGCAGCGTGATGACCAACATGCCGGACGGTGCCAGCAGCTCAGTCAAAATCCGGAACGCCCGCTCCCGGTAAGTAGGGGGCAGATGCATCCAAACCGCAGACACCAGCACCAGATCAAACCGGTAACTGAGTTTTCGGATCTCACTCAGATCCGGCAGAGAGTCACCCACCCACTGGATACTGCGATGGACCGTTGCCGCCTCACCCAGCCGGCGCAGTTCCGCCGCCGGCTCCACGGCCACAACGTCCCAGCCACGTTCTGCCAATGCCAACGCATCGCGGCCACTGCCGGCGCCTACATCGAGCGCCAGACCGGTTTTATTGTCCAGCTGAGGGAGCCAGTCGCTGTGGACCTGTTCGAAGGTCAGGGACTGGTATTGGGTGAAGAATTTCTGGGCGTTTTTGTTGTAAGGACCGTAACTCATGCCACCGCCAGCTTAGCCGCCTGCTGCCACATAAAGTTCGGCATCGGCGTTCGGAGTTTCCAGGTAATACTCATGGGTTGAGAGCCGGTGTGAGACACGTAATTAACCTCTCCGTAATTCACAAACCCCATCGTGCGGCCATATTCGTCTTTCGCTTGCTCTCTTACAAACAGGAACAAACGTTTGTTGATGGCTTGGTGTTGAATATAGTCCTTACCTTTGCCACGGTCAGGCCGCGCGCTGTTTTGCGACTGCCAGTGAAACAGCTGCTCGTTGATCGCGTAGTCGTGGTACATGGTGGTTGGTGAGAACTGCTTTTCGTTTTTATCCAGGGTGACAAACAGCAGCTCGATATTCTGATCCTGAATGACATACACACCTTCCCTCGATGGCGGCTGGTGCTCGAACGTCATGGCACCAAAACCAACCAGAATCTGCTCTCGGGAATAGCGGGCGTGCAATCGCAGCGGGACTTCCTGTAACTCCGGCATGGCCGGCTGTTCGTGCTTGGTTTTCGCCAGTTTCCAGTCAAGCACGTCCGCCAGCTCCTGTTCCAGCCCCAGCTTGCTGAGTTCTGCCAGACTTTGTGCCAGCGAATCAAACTCCAGCTCCGGCCCCGCTTTCTGCCAGAAGTCGTAATGGCACATCAGGGCTTGGCGATTGCTGGCGTCGCCCCAGCTAAACCCGGCCTGACATAGCTTCTTGAGGAACAGCAGGTACTGATGATCGTCGCAAATCAAAATCCGGTTATAGATGGCCTTCTTCGCGAGTTTGAACGGCGAGTCATCGGCTACGTCTTCGTCTTTCGCTTTGCTCACCAGTTCGGCCCAGCTGCCCCGTTTGTAGAGCTCGTTCAGATCGTTGTGGGGATGATGGATTATGAAGTTTTTCAGCGTGAGTGGCTGAGTGGAGTGCTGTGGGAACTGCCGAACAAGTGTCACCAGCCGCTTCATGGTCAGCGTGGCTTGCCGGATGTTGCTCAGCACCATTTCCTGGGTTTTCTTGGTGAGCTCAATTCGGCAACCCAGTGGCGCATGGGGAAAGCCCTGCTTCAGTTCTTCCGTAATCGAGCGTTCTGACTTACCCACCAGTGCCCGGAATTTATTGGCGAAATCATACTCAGGCCGGGAATTGCCCACGAAATCCATAACCGTGCAGCAGTCTTTGTCGTCTGCCAAACGCAGTCCACGGCCGAGTTGCTGCAGGAAGATGGTCAGACTCTCGGTTGGGCGCAGGAACAGCAAGGTGTCCACTTCCGGAATATCAACGCCTTCGTTGAAGATGTCGACCACACAAAGCACGTTGATTTGCCCGGAGCGAATGGCTTGCTGCTTTTGTTGGCGTTCGTGGCTGTTGTCGCTGGTGAGCACATCGGCCTTGATGCCGTGTAATAAGAGCTGCTCCACCATGAAGGTCGCGTGTTCACGGCTCACACAGAAAGCGAGAGCTTTCATGCTGGTTATATCGGTGACGATTTCCCGCAGGCTGCGCAGGATCTTATCTACCCGGCTCTGGTTGTGGGTGTAGAGGTTGGTGAGCTGAACCACATCGTAACGGCCACGATTCCAGGGAATGGTGCGCAGGTCGGTATCGTCATCTATGCCGAAGTATTGGAAAGGGCAAAGGTGGCGTCGGTTGATGGCCTCCGGCAGCCGGAGTTCGGCGGCAATCACGCCGCCAAAATCACTGAGAATATCGCCACCGTCGTGCCGCTCTGGCGTCGCGGTCAGGCCCAGAAGTATCTCAGGCGAGAAGTGCTCCAGTACCGCCCGGTAACTGGAGGCGGCAATGTGGTGCACTTCATCAATTACGATGTAGTCGTAATAGTCTTCGGTCAGTTTCAGCTGGTCCAGCTGGTTATTCAGGGTCTGAATCGATACGAACAACTGGCGGTAGTGTTCCGGCAGCTGGCCACCCACCCAGAGTTCACCGAATGCATTGTTTCGCAGAACGCCACGATAAGCTTCGCGGGCTTGGCGCAGAATTTCTTCCCGGTGCGCCACAAACAGAAAATGGGCGCTTGGCTTTGCTTTCAGGAACCGCTGGAAATCAAAAGCCGAAATCAGCGTCTTGCCAGTACCGGTGGCGGCCACAACAAGGTTACGGAAACGCTGATGAACGTCCCTTTCCACGGACAGCTGCTCAAGAATGTCCTTCTGGTGGGGGAACGGCGTTAGTTCGAAATAGTGGGAGACGCCGGGAGCATCCAAGCCTTTTTGCTGCTTCAAGGCTCGATTGAGCTTTTCGGTACTCTCAGCCTGACCATCGAACCGCTCAAAGTCTTCCGAAGCCCAATAGGTTTCAAAAGTGCTCAAAGACTTGTTGATGATGTGGGGGATTTCCTGAGAGGTGATTTTCAGGTTCCACTCAAGGCCGTTGGTCAGCGCCGATCGGGACAGGTTTGATGAGCCGATGTAACCGGTGTGAAAGCCTGTATTCCGGAGAAACAAATAGCTTTTGGCGTGCAGCCTTTCACGCTCTGTGTTGTAGCTCAGTTTCACTTCCGTGTTTGGCAGGCTCGCCAGGTACTCAACGGCTTTTGCATCCGTTGCCCCCATGTAGGAGGTGGTGATAATTTTCAGCTCTCGCCCACTGGCGGTGAAGGCTTCCAGCTCTTTCCGGAAAATGCGGATGCCAGCCCATTTGATGAATGACACCAGCCAGTATATTTTGTCTGCTGACAGAATTTCGCGCTTGAGTTCCGACTCCAGCGACAAGCCAGCATTGCTGCCTGAGAACAGCTCACTTTGGGTTAAGCCCGTAAGAGGGAAGATATCTTCAACGTACTGTTTGAGGTTGGCAGCAACCGGGTTTTCCAACTCGTAGAGCGCCGTGAGGATTTTACCTTGGCTATCGAGCAGATTCTCTTCCAGAAAGCCTTCGTCGGAAATCTGGCTCTTGAGCCACATCAGGAGCTGGTTGGAGAGTTCAATTTGCTCCTGCAGCCGGTCGTCTCCCGACGGCACGGCTTCAATGGCGAATTCCAGAATGTTGGACAGGAATCGTGACAGCCACACCGAGGCTTCGGCGCTGTTGAGCTGGCGTTCACCAACGTAGAACCTGTCTCTATCCAGGCGGCTTTCGATGAGCTTGGTGATTAGCTGTTCGTAGATTCCGGTTTGTTGCATTACCTACGTTCCATGTTGATGGCACATCTGGCAAGAACCGTAGCGTTCAACGTCCCGGTTTCCAAGGAAATCTTAAGACTTTCCATCCGGCTCGGCTGAATTTTGCATTTGTTTACGAACCACTTTCCCTACTCACACACCAGATTCCCCAACGCATCCTCCCTGCACCGCCGCCCTTCCCGGTCCCGCCAGTTCCCCAGCGAATCCTTGCGCCAAACCTCTTCACCGTCAGAAGACCGATAGTTCCCAAGGCTGTCTTTGCGGTAGCGGTTGCCGGTGCGGTTGTCGTTCCAGTGGCCGAATGCGTCTTTTCGGAGTGTGCCCTGTTCGCCGCTGTCGCACTGGTAGCGCATATTGCCCAGGGCGTCTTTGCGGTAGGTGCAGTTTTCCTGTGCGGGCAGCCAGCCGGATGCCAGCACAAGCAGTGCTATGGCCAGGGCGATCATCAGGTGTTTCGCCACGGTATTCGCTCGCATGGTGCGCCCTCCTCTGGCGTTGCCTTTGTTCCAGTGTAGTCACGGGGGGCGACAGGTAGCGTCGTGCGGTGGTTTTTTTTGTGAGTGGGTTCAGGTATTGGCCAGCCAGGCCCCGGGCCAGGTTGAGTTGGCGTTTTTGATGCGGCCGGTTTTGCGGGAAACGCTGCCGGGTATGCCTACGCCTACCGGTATGCCGGTGGTGCCGGCGTGGGCTTCGGCTTGTTGTACCAGAGCGTGGATGGTGTGCAGGGTGGCCTGGTAGTCGCCGGCGGGGGTGGGCACACGTTTGCGGAAGTGTTCGTTGGATTGGTTATCCAGCAGGATCACTTCGGTTTTAGTGCCGCCCAGGTCTATGCCTGTTAGCCAGTTTTGCATGGGAGTCCCTTTTATTAGTGGATTTTGCAAGAATTTACGTGTTTGACGCTTTATTTCCACAACTAACGTTGTGCAAAAAACAAACTGGCCTAACAATATGCGCCGGCTTTTTCTTCCACTCTGAGGCGGCGCTCCGTCTATGCCACAAGTTTCTCACGCACTGCGGTTGCAGGCCTGGCCATTTTTGCTGCTGGCCTGCACTTTGCTGGCCGGTTTCGCCGGTTTGCTGGCGTCTGCCTTTCCGCAGCTGCCGGTACCGGAGCCGTTGCGTTTTTCCTGGGCCGGGTCGCTCACGTTGGTGGTGGGCGGCATGGTTATGTCTGCCTGGCTGTTTCGTTCGTCTGGCCGGGCGTTGTTGCTGAAGAAGCTGGCGTACCAGGCTTCACACGATGCGCTGACAGGCCTGGCCAACCGCACGATGTTTGAAGAGAAGTTGCAGCAGGATTTTACCTTGGCCCGCCAGAACAACCGGCTGATGGCGGTGCTGTTTATAGACCTGGATGAGTTCAAGCCGATTAACGATACCCTGGGCCACAAGGTAGGCGACCGCCTGCTGATGGCGGTGGCGCGGGCTCTGGAGGCGTGCATTCGCCCTACCGATACCCTGGCCCGGTTCGGTGGCGACGAGTTTGTAGTGCTGCTGCCAGACCTGGAATCGGCACGGCAGGCAGAAGAGGTGGCAGAACGCATTCTGCAGAAAATTGCCCGGCCCCAGCAGGTGGGCGGCCATGAGCTGTACTTGTCTGCCAGTATCGGGATCAGCCTGCTGGATGACAGCGAAACGTCGCCAGAGAAGCTGATTCGCCAGGCAGACATGGCGATGTACAAGGCCAAGCGCCAGGGCCGGGATACGTTTCAGGTGTATTCGGCAGAGCTGGACGCCAAGCTTTCACGCCGGGTTACCCTGCGCCAGGATCTGCAAGAGGCCATTCGCAGCGGCCAGTTGTTCCTGCATTACCAGCCTCAGGTAGATCAGAACGGCAAGTTTTTCGGTGTGGAAGCGCTGGTGCGGTGGCAGCACCCTACCCGCGGGCTGATTGCGCCGGAGCGTTTTCTGCCGTTGGCAGAGGAAACCGGCCAGATTGTGCCGCTGGGCAAGTGGATTTTCACCCAGGCCTGTAAGGATGCCGTTCAGCTGAAGGAAATGGGGCTGCTGCCCGGGCGTATGGGCGTAAACCTGTCGCCGCTGCAGTTCCACCGCCCGGGGTTTCTGGACACGCTGAAGAAGATCCTGGCCGAAACCGGCCTGCCGGCTGATCTGCTGGAGCTGGATTTGACCGAAGGCGTGCTGATGAAAGACCGCTGCCGCGCTATTAGTTTGGTGAATTCCCTGCAGGAGCTGGGCATTTCCACGGCGATTGATGATTTTGGCACCGGCTTTTCCAGCTTCAGCTACCTGAAAGACCTGCCCGCCAGCAGCATCAAAATCGACAAGTCGTTCGTGGAAAACGTGGTCACCAACCACAAGGATGCCGCCGTGTGCAAAGGCGTAATCACCATGGCCCGCGAAATGGGCCTGACCGTGGTTGCCGAAGGCGTGGAAGACGAGGCGCAGTTCGATATCCTAAGAGCCTGGGGCTGCCACCGTTTTCAGGGGTTTTACTTTGCTCGGCCTATGGCTTTGGAGGCGCTGGTTAGCTGGGCTCAGGCGGACTAGGGGTCTGTCCCTACGTGGACTGATTAGGGGTCTGTCCCTACGTGGACTGATTAGGGGTCTGTCCCTACGTGGACTGATTAGGGGTCTGTCCCTACGTGGACTGACCCCTCTAGGCACCAAGCCTGGTTCTAGTCTGACTCAACTTGGTACGTAGAGGGGTCTGTCCTCGTAGGGACAGCCCCCTAGTCTGAAGTGACCCCCGAAAGGCACCAAGTCCAGGCTTGAGCGGTTATTGAACAGCCCCTTAACCATTATCGAAAATCCTTGTTTGCCTTGATATCCGTCAGTGCCTAGTATCGCGCCCTTTTTATGGCACCGTGTGGAGGCACTTTACCGCGTTATGGGACGTCGCAACGAACAACTTCGCTGGCAGTTGGCCAAAGGGCTGATTCATGCATTGCACCTGGAGCGGTTAGCCAGCCGTTACAGCCGCACCACGGTGATGGCGGTGTTCAACCTGGTGAATGGTAGCTTCAGCATTGCGTTGGTGTCGTTTGTGGCGCTGGTTACGCAGGAGGCGTTCATCTTTCCATCGCTGGGCGCTACGGCGTTTATCCTGTTCTACGTACCGATGGCCCAGCCGGCGTCGCCCCGCAATACCCTGTGCGGGCACCTGATTGGCGCGTTGATGGGGTTACTGTGCCTGTACATTTTCGGCCTGCAGGGCCAGCCTTCCGCCTTCGCAACTGGCGTTGACCTGTCCCGGGTGGGAGCGGCAGCGTTGTCGCTGGGCCTCACCAGCTGCCTGATGGTGGTATTCCGCGTAGCCCATCCTCCCGCCGGCGCCACCGCCCTGATCGTCTCCCTGGGCCTGATGCCCAACCCGGCCCAGCTGCCCATCCTGATGGCCGGGGTTGCCCTGCTGCTGGCCCATGCCTTTGTGATGAACCGCCTGGCGGGGATTCCGTACCCGGTTTGGGCTGGGGGCGGGGTGGCGCCGGCTACGGAGGGGTCTAAGGTTGCTGGGGTTTGACCTCCCCCCCACCTTGAACTTGGTGCCTAGAGGGGTCAGTCCACGTAGGGACAGACCCCTAGTCTTACATTGAACTTGGTGCCTATGAAGTGACCCCTAAAACTTGGACAGTTTAATCAGGCTGCAGCGGCAGCCTGCTCTCTGTACTCCACCGGAGTCAGGCCATTGAGTGTCAGCCGGATCCGGTGGTGGTTATAGTAGTCAATGTACTGCTCAATACCGTG